>CBDUBX010000077.1:0-10342 GCA_965365495.1 uncultured Burkholderiales bacterium | reverse complement strand
CGGTGCTGTGGAGCCTGGGCTACCGCTACGCGTTCTGGCGCTTCCTGGCCGACGCGCACGACGCCAACGACCGCGCCGAAGAGCTGCTCGAGCTGCTGAACCTGTCGCGCCGGCGCGACGTGCTGGCGATGAACCTGACCTATGCCGAGCAGCGAGCGCTCGAGATCGGCATCACCGTCGCCGGCGGCGCGAACGTCGTGCTGCTCGACGAGCCGACCGCCGGCATGAGCCGCAGCGAGACGGCGCGCTTCGTACGGCTGATCCGCGACCTCACCGCCGGCAAGACGCTGCTCACCGTCGAGCACGACATGGGCGTCGTCTTCGGCCTGGCCGACCGGATCGCGGTGCTCGTCTACGGCGAGGTGATCGCGTTCGACACCCCCGAGCGCGTGCGCGCCGACGCGCGCGTGCAGCAGGCCTACCTCGGCTCGGTGCTCGCCGAGCAGGGCCACTAGCGGCGAGCGGCGCGGCGATGCTCGAGCTCGACAACGTCCACGCCTTCTACGGCAAGAGCCACGTGCTGCACGGCGTGCGCATGGCGGTCGGCGAAGGCGAGATCGTCGCGCTGCTCGGGCGCAACGGGTCGGGGCGGTCGACGACGGCCAAGGCGATCATGGGGCTCGTCGACACCGCCGGGTCGGTGCGCTACAACGGCGCCGAGCTGCGCGGGCGCAAGGCGTTCGAGATCGCCCACGCGGGCATCGGCTACGTGCCCGAGAACCGCGACATCTTCCCGACGCTGACCGTGCACCAGAACCTGCTGCTCGGCTGCAAGCGCGGCGCCAAGCGCCCGCGCTGGTCGTTCGACGACATGTACGCGCTTTTCCCGCGGCTGAAGGAGCGGCAGCACACCGACGCCGGCGTGCTGTCGGGCGGCGAGCAGCAGATGCTGACGCTGTGCCGCACGCTGATGGGCGACCCGGCGCTGATCCTGATCGACGAGCCGACCGAAGGGCTGGCGCCGAAGCTCGTCGAGCTCGTCGCCGAGTACCTGCGCGAGCTGAAGCGCCGTGGCATCGCGGTGCTGCTGATCGAGCAGAAGCTGACGATCGCGCTCGAGGTCGCCGACCGCTGCCTCGTGATGGGTCACGGCCGCATCGTCTTCGACGGCACACCGGCCGAGCTGCGCGCCGACGCCTACGTGCGCAAGGAGTGGCTCGAGGTGTGAGCCGCGGGCGAACGGGTGGCGCTGTCGCCGCGGCGACGCGGGGCGACGGCGGACGCTGCCTAGAATGAATCGAACGACCGTACTTTTTCCCCTCGAGGAGACGCCATGGGCGCGAACTACGAGCTGCGCGGCGACGTCGCCGTCGTCACGCTGAACCACCCGCCGGTCAACGGACTCGGCCTGGCGACGCGCCAGGCGCTGGCCGCCGCGGTCGAGCGCGCGGTCGACGACGACGCGGTCGCGGCGATCGTCGTCACCGGCGCCGGGAAGGCGTTCTCGGGCGGCGCCGACATCAAGGAATTCGGCACCGCGAAGGCGGTGGCCGAGCCCAACCTGCTGTCGCTGATCCGTCTGCTCGAAGACTGCCCGAAGCCGGTCGTCGCGGCGATCAACGGCGTGTGCATGGGCGGCGGGCTCGAGCTCGCGCTCGGCTGCCACTGGCGCGTCGCGGCCAAGGGCGTCAAGGTCGCGCTGCCCGAGGTCAAGCTCGGCCTCGTCCCCGGCGCCGGCGGCACGCAGCGGCTGCCGCGGGTGATCGACGTCGAGACGGCGCTGAACGTCATCGTCGGCGGCGAGCCGGTGGCGGTCGAGGCGCTGGCCGGGATCCCGGGGCAGACGCTGTTCGAATCGATCGTCGACAGCGACCTGCTCGACGCCGCGTGCACGCTGGCCGCGGCCAAGGCGCGAGCGCGCGCGCCCGGCGAGCCGCTGCCGCGCGCGCGCGACCGCGCAGCGCAGCACGCGAACCCCGACGCGTACTTCCAGTTCGCGCGCAACACCGTCAAGGCGATGGCCAAGCACTTTCCGGCGCCGCCGAAGTGCGTCGACGCGGTCGAGGCAGCGGTCAAGCGACCGTTCGACGCCGGCATAGCCTACGAGCGCGAGATCTTCACCGCGCTGATGTTCACGCCCGAAAGCAAGGCGCTGCGCCATGCGTTCTTCGGCGAGCGCGCGGCGAGCAAGATCGCCGACGTGCCCGACGACACGCCGCTGCGCCGCATCGACAAGGTGGCGGTGATCGGTGCCGGCACGATGGGCGGCGGCATCGCGATGAATTTCGTCAACGCCGGCGTGCCGGTGGTGCTGCTGGAAACGAAGGCCGACGCACTCGACCGCGGCGTGGCGACGATCCGCAAGAACTACGACGCGCAGGTGAAGAAGGGCAAGCTCGCGCAGGACAAGCTCGACGAGCGCATGGCCTTGTTGAAGACGACGCTGGACGACGCGGACATCGCCGACGCCGACCTCGTCGTCGAGGCGGTGTTCGAGGAGATGGGCGTCAAGCGCCAGGTGTTCGAGCGTCTCGACGCGGTGATGAAACCCGGCGCGATCCTCGCGACCAACACCAGCACGCTCGACGTCGACGCGATCGCCGCATTCACGAAGCGGCCGCAGGACGTCGTCGGGCTGCACTTCTTCAGCCCGGCCAACGTGATGAAGCTGCTCGAGGTCGTCCGCGGCAAGGCGACCGCGGTCGACGTGCTGGCGACGGTGATGGCGCTGGCGAAGAAGATCCGCAAGACCGCGGTCGTCTCGGGCGTCTGCGACGGCTTCATCGGCAACCGCATGATCGAGCAGTACTCGCGCCAGGCCGGCTTCCTGCTCGAAGAAGGCTGCACGCCGCTGCAGGTCGACCGCGCGATCGAGAAGTTCGGCTTCGCGATGGGGCCGTTTCGCATGGGCGACCTCGCGGGCAACGACATCGGCTGGGCGATTCGCAAGCGCCGCTACGTCGAAAAGCCCGAGATGCGCTACAGCCGGACCGCCGACCTGCTTTGCGAGATGGGCCGCTACGGCCAGAAGACGCAGGCCGGTTGGTACGACTACCAGCCGGGCAAGCGCGACGCGATCCCGTCGCCGCTCGTCGACGAGATGATCGCGGCGCACCGCCGCGAGCTCGGCATCGCGCCGCGCAAGATCGGCGACGACGAGATCGTCCACCGTCTGGTCTGGTCGCTCGTCAACGAGGGCGCGAAGATCCTCGACGAAGGCATCGCCGCCAAGGCGAGCGACATCGACATGGTCTACCTCACCGGCTACGGCTTTCCGCTGTGGCGCGGCGGGCCGATGTGCTATGCCGACCAGCAAGGGCTGTTCAACGTGCTGCAGGCCATGAAGCGCTTCGCCGCCAACCCGCACGACGACGCGGCGTTCTGGCAGCCGGCGCCGCTGCTCGCGCGGCTGGCCGCCGAAGGCAAGTCGTTCACCTGATCCGCGCCGAAGGACCCAAGCCATGACCCGAGCCGTCATCGTTTCCACCGCGCGCACGCCGCTGGCCAAGAGCTGGAAGGGCGCGTTCAACATGACCCACGGCGCACAGCTCGGCCGCTACGCGGTCGAGGCCGCGGTCGCGCGCGCCGGCGTCGACCCCGGCGCGGTCGACGACGTGCTGATCGGCTGCGCCAACCCCGAAGGCGCGACCGGCATGAACATCGCACGCCAGATCGCGCTGGCCGCCGGGCTGCCGGTCACGACCGCGGGCGTCACCGTCAACCGCTTCTGCTCGAGCGGACTGCAGACGATCGCGCTGGCCGCGCAACGCATCGTCGCCGGCGAGGCCGACGTGTTCGTCGCCGGCGGCGTCGAAAGCATCTCGTGCGTGCAGCAGGAGATGAACACCCACATGCTGCTCGACCCGGTGCTGCAGCAGAAGAAGCCCGGCATCTACTGGACGATGCTGCAGACCGCCGAAAACGTCGCCCGGCGGTACGGCATCGACAAGGAGCGGATGGACCGCTACGGCGCAGAGAGCCAGCAGAAGGCGTGCGCGGCCCACGAAGCCGGCCGTTTCGCCGACGAGATCGTGCCGGTGACGACGACCGCCGGCGTCGTCGACAAGACCATCGGGCTGCGCAGCCGCGAGGTCACGGTCGCCGTCGACGAGGGGCTGCGCCCGGGGACGACCTACGACGGCATCAAGGACATCCGCCCGGCGCTGCCCGGCGGCGTCGTCACCGCCGGCAACGCCAGCCAGTTCAGCGACGGCGCCGGTGCGTGCGTCGTCGTCGACGAACGCTATGCCGAGGCCAAGGGGTTGAAACCGCTCGGCCGCTTCCTCGGCTTCGCGGTCGCCGGCTGCGAGCCCGACGAGATGGGCATCGGCCCGGTGTTCGCGGTGCCGAAGGTGCTGCAGCGCCTGGGCCTCGCGGTCGACGACATCGACCTCTGGGAGCTGAACGAGGCGTTCGCGGTGCAGGTGCTGTACTGCGCCGACCGGCTCGGCATCCCGATGGACCGGCTCAACGTGAACGGCGGCGCGATCGCGATCGGCCACCCGTACGGCGTCAGCGGCCAGCGGCTGACCGGCCACGCGCTGATCGAGGGCCGGCGCCGCGGCGCCAAGCGCGTCTGCGTCACGATGTGCGTTGGCGGCGGCATGGGCGCGGCCGGCGTGTTCGAGGTTCTTTGACGACGTTCGATGTCGCAACGCATCCAGGAGACACCGTGCCCCATCCCGTGCTGCAGTTGTTCGATCTGACCGGCCGCACGGCGCTCGTCACCGGCGGGTCGCGCGGGCTCGGTTTGCAGATGGCGCGCGCGCTCGGCGACGCCGGCGCGCGGCTGGTGCTCACCGCGCGCAAGGAAGACGAGCTCGCCGCCGCGGTGGCGCAGCTGCAGGCCGCGGGCATCGACGCGACCAGCGTCGCCGCTGATTCGGCCGACCCGGCGCAGGTGCAGCGCGTCGTCGACATGGCGATGCAGCGCTGCGGCCGCATCGACATCCTCGTCAACAACGCCGGCGCGACGTGGGGCGCGCCCGCCGAGGACCACCCGCTCGCCGCGTGGGACAAGGTGATGAACCTCAACGTTCGCAGCCTGTTCGTCTACGCGCAGGCGGTGGCGCGCGCGAGCATGATCCCCAACCGTCACGGCCGCATCGTCAACGTCGCGAGCATCGCCGGCCTCGGCGGCAGCATCGACATGCAGTTCATCGCCTACGGCACGAGCAAGGGCGCGGTCGTCAACTTCACGCGCACGCTGGCCGGCGAATGGGGGCGCCACGGCATCACCGTCAACGCGTTCGCGCCGGGCTTCTTCCCGAGCCGGATGACGCAGGGCGTGCTGAAGCACTACGGTGCCGACAAGCTCGCCGCCGCGGCGCCGCTGAATCGCCTGGGCGACGACGACGACCTGAAGGGCGCGGTGCTGCTGTTCGCCAGCGCCGCCGGCAAACACATCACCGGGCAGATCCTCGCCGTCGACGGCGGCGTCAGCGCGGTCCACGCCGGTTGAACCGCGCTGGTGTGACGCGATGTCGGCGCCGTTGGCGTTTCCGCTGCGCATTCCGTTCGTCGAGGCGCTCGGCCTCGAGCTGTGGGCCTACGCCGGCGGCCGGGCCGAAGTGCGCATCGACCTTGCCGCGGCCCATCTGAACAGCTGGGACGTCGCCCACGGCGGCGTGCTGATGACGATGCTCGACGTTGCGATGGCGCACGCCGCGCGCAGCGCGTTCGGCGCCGACCCCGACGCCGCGCCCGGCGTCGCGACGGTCGAGATGAAGACGACGTTCGTTCGCCCGGGCGAAGGCGCGTTGCGCGCGACGGCACAGCTGCTGCACCGCAGCGCGACGCTGGCGTTCACCGAAGGCCGCGTCGTCGACGACGCCGACCGGTTATGCGCGCACGCCACCGCGACCTTCAAGTACCTGAGCGCGTTGCCGACGCGCGGCCGCCAGGCCAAGCCGCTGCGCCGCGCCGCGCCGCCATCGGGCGCGCAGGCTGCCGGCGGCGCGAACGACGACGGCAGCGCCGGCGGCGGCGACGCCGGAGACGGCGAATGATCAACCGCCGCATCGTCCTCGCATCGCGCCCCGACGGCCGCGCCGACGCATCGAACTTTCGCTTCGAGACCGTCGAGACGCCGCCGCTCGCCGAAGGCCAGGTGCTGCTGCGCCATCACTACCTGAGCCTCGACCCGTACATGCGGATGCGGATGAGCGCCGTGAAAAGCTACGCGCCGCCGCAACCGATCGGCGAGGCGATGGTCGGCGGCACCGTCGGCGAGGTCGTCGAGTCGCGCCACCCGAAGTGGCAGGTCGGCGACTTCGCGGTCAGCCTCGGCGGCTGGCAGGAGTGGAGCGTCGTCGACGCCGACGAGCCGCGGCTGATGCGCGCCGTGGCGTCGGCCGAAGTGCCGTTGTCGGCCTACCTCGGCGTCGTCGGCATGCCCGGCGTCACCGCGTGGATCGGGCTCACGCACATCATCGAGCCGAAGGCCGGCGAGACGATCGTCGTCGACGCGGCGAGCGGCGCGGTCGGCGGCGTCGTCGGCCAGCTCGCGAAGGTGCGCGGCTGCCGCGCGATCGGCATCGCCGGCGGACCCGAGAAGTGCGCCTGGGTCGTCGACGGCCTGGGCTTCGACGCCTGCATCGACCACCGCGCGCACGCCGACGCCGCGTCGCTCGCCGCGGCGATCGACGACGTTGCGCCCGGCGGCATCGACGGCGCGTTCGAGAACGTCGGCGGCTGGGTCTTCGACGCCGTGCTGTCGCGGATGAACGCTTTCGGCCGCATCGCGCTGTGCGGGCTGATCGCCGGCTACGACCGCCCGGCGCTGCCGCTGGCCGACAGCCGCCGCCTGCTGTCGCAGCGGCTGACGCTGCAGGGCTTCATCGTCAGCGAACACCTGCCGCTGTGGCCGGCGGCGCTGAAGGAGCTCGCCGCCGGCGTCGCCGCCGGGCGGCTGAAGTACCGCGAAACGGTCGTCGACGGGCTCGCGAGCGCGCCCGACGCCTTTCTCGGCCTGCTCGAAGGGCGCAACTTCGGCAAGCTCTTGGTGAAGCTCGCATGAGCGTGTCGACGGTCGCCGCGCTGCGGCTGCGCTGGGACTGGCGCGCGCGCTGGTCCGACGTCGACCGCGACGCGATCTACGACGCGCTGGCGCTGCGCGGCCGCGTCTTCGTCGTCGAGCAGGGGCCGTACGCCGATGCCGACGGGCTCGACCGCCGCGCCGGCCACCTGCTCGGCCGCGACGCCGGCGGCGAACTCGTCGCCTATCTGCGCGTCGTCGACGCCGGCGCGAAGTACGCCGAGCCGTCGCTCGGCCGCGTTGCCGTCGCCGCCGCGGCGCGCGGCCATGGTGTTGGCCGCGCGCTCGTCGCCGAGGGCCTGCACCGCTGCACACGCTTGTGGCCGGGGCGCGGCGTGCGCATCAGCGCGCAATCGCACCTCGAGGCGTTCTACGCCGGTTTCGGCTTCGTCCGCGTCGGCGCCGACTACCTCGAAGACGCGATTCCGCACGTCGAGATGCTGCGCGCAGCGGAGGCGCCGTGACCGCGACGCACACCGTCGACAACCAGGCCGCGCCGTACGTCGGCGTGAACCTGTACGCGGCCCACCGGCCGCTGCGCGACGCGCTGGCGGCGTTCGCACCCGAGGTGCCGACCGCGCGGCTGGCCGCGCTCGGGGCGGCGGCCGGGTCGGCCGAGTGGCAGGACCACGCGCGGCTCGCCAACGCGCACCGCCCGGTGCTGCACACCCACGACCGCGCCGGCCGGCGCGTCGACGTCGTCGAGTTCCATGCCAGCTATCACGCGCTGCTCGGCCACGCGCTGCGCCACGGGCTGCACGGCGCGCCGTGGACGCGCGGGCCGCTGGCGCACGTCGAACGCGCGGCCGGCTTCATGCTGTTCACCGAGGCCGAGCCGGGCGTGCTGTGCCCGGTGTCGATGAGCTACGCCGCGGTGGCCGCGCTGAGGACGCAACCCGAACTGCACGCCTTCGTCGCCGGCCTCGCGCACGCCGACTACGGCGCGCGCGACGTGCCGGCCGCTGCCAAATCGGCGCTGACAGTCGGCATGGGCATGACCGAGAAGCAGGGCGGGTCGGACGTGCGTGCGAACACGACGCGCGCCGAATACGACGGCGACGACACTTGGGGCCGCCGCTACGCCGTCACCGGCCACAAATGGTTCTTCTCGGCGCCGATGAGCGACGCCCATCTGATTCTCGCGCAGACACCGGGCGGGCTGAGCTGCCTGCTGCTGCCGCGCTGGCGGCCCGACGGTACGCGCAACGCGGTCGCGATCCAGCGGTTGAAGGACAAGCTCGGCAACCACGCCAACGCATCGGCCGAGGTCGAGTTCGACCGCGCGACCGCGTGGCTCGTCGGCGACGAGGGCCGCGGCATTGCGCAGATCCTCGAGATGGGATCGCTGACGCGGCTCGACTGCGCGCTCGGCACCGCGGGTTCGATGCGCCAGGCGCTCGGCCTGGCGGTGCACCACGCGCGCCAGCGCCGCGCGTTCGGCCGCGCCCTCGTCGACCAGCACTTGATGACCCACGTTCTCGCCGACCTTGCCGTCGACAGCGAGGCCGCGACGCTGCTCGCGCTTCGGCTGGCGCTCGCCGTCGACCGCAGCGAGCACGGCGGCGCCGACGCCGAACGCGTGCTGCGCCGCGTGCTGACGCCGGTCGCCAAGTTCTGGGTCTGCAAGCGCGGCGCGGCGTTCGCGCAGGAAGCCATGGAATGCCTCGGCGGCAACGGCTACGTCGAGGACGGCGGCGCCGGCGTCGCCGCGCGGATCTACCGCGAAATGCCGGTCAACAGCATCTGGGAAGGCGCCGGCAACATCATGGCGCTCGACCTGCTGCGCGCGCTGCGCGGCGCCGACGTCGTGCCGGCGCTGGCCGACGAACTGCGCGCCGCGCGCGGCGCGCACCGCGCGTTCGACGCCGCGGCCGACGCGCTGCTCGCGCGCATCGCCTCCGCCGACACCGACGCCGCCGTCGCGCGTCGCTTGGCGCGCGACACCGCCGTCGTCTGGCAGGCCGCGCTGCTGCACCGTGCGTCGACGCCGGCGGTTTTCGCGGCGTTCTGCGGTTCGCGCCTGGCGCAGGCGAGCGACGCCTACGGCCTGCTCGGCGCCGGCGTCGACCACCGCGCGATCGTCGATCGGGCGCTCGCCGCCGACGCGGTCGCCGCCGCATGACGACGTCGCCGCTCGCCCGCGGTCGGCGCCACGGCGTGCGTACCGCCACTACCCGCCGCGCCGCGCCGCCACCCACGGAGCCGACGACATGACATCGACCCATCCACTGTCCGGCGGCATCGCCGTCGTCACCGGCGCGGCGTCGGGCTTCGGCCTGGCGGCGAGCCGCCACGCCGCCGGCCTCGGCATGCGCGTCGTGATGGCCGACGTCGAGGCCGACGCGCTCGACCGCGCGGCGCGCGAGGTGCGCGACCTCGGCGCCGACGTGCTGGCGCAGCGCGTCGACGTCGCGCGCGGCGCCGACGTGCAGGCGCTCGCCGACGCGACGCTGGCGCGATTCGGCGTGCCGAACTTCGTCTTCAACAATGCCGGCGTCGGCGCCGGCGGGCTGGTCTGGGAGCACACCGAGCGCGACTGGGAATGGGTGCTCGGCGTGAACCTGATGGGCGTGGCCCACGGCGTTCGCGTGTTCACGCCGCCGATGCTCGCCGCGGCGCGCGCCGACGCCGCGTGGCGCGGCCACGTCGTCAACACCGCGAGCATGTCGGGTCTGGTGAACATGCCGAACATGGGCGTCTACAACGTCAGCAAGCACGCGGTCGTGTCGCTGACCGAGACGCTGTACCACGACCTTGCGCTCGTCACCGACCAGGTCCGCGCGCACGTCGTCTGCCCGTTCTTCGTGCCGACCGGCATCCACCGTAGCGACCGCAACCGGCCCGACGGTGCGCGTGCCGAAGCCACGCCGAGCCAGCGCGTCGCGCAGGCGTCGACCGACAAGGCGGTCGGCAGCGGCAAGGTCGGCGCCGAGCAGGTGGTGCAGTGGGTGTTCGACGCCTGCGCGGAAAACCGCTTCTACGTCTTCAGCCATCCGCAGGCGCTGGCGTCGGTGCGCACGCGGCTGGACGACATCGTCGCGCAGCGCAACCCGAGCGACCCGTTCGCCGCCAAACCCGAGATCGGCGCGGCGCTGCGGCGCGCGCTGCGCGAGGCCGGCGGCGGCGCAGCGCGGCGAGGTGGCGCCTTCGTCGCGCCTGCCGGTCGGCGACGCTCGGGCAGACGAGCACCACCTACGGGCGCGAGTTCGGCCAGGAGTGATCCTGGACGAGTTACGGACCGCCGCGGAGCAGCACCATTTGACCTTCGGTCCCGATCCTGCCACGCATAATCACTGCACGCTCGGCGGCATGATCGGCAATAACTCCTGTGGCGTCCATTCTATTATGGCGGGTCGCACCAGTGAC
>CBDUBX010000076.1:0-10605 GCA_965365495.1 uncultured Burkholderiales bacterium | reverse complement strand
CGCCGCACTTGCTGCACGGGGTCATCGTCAGCATGCCGTTGTCGACGAACTTCACGAGCCGCCAGGCGCGGGTCACGCTCAGCAGCGGCTCCAGGCCCTCGGACTGCATCTGCTCGAGGTAGAGCTGGTAGGCCTTGATGACGGCGTCGATCTCGTCGAGCGCCGACACCTTGTTCATGTATTCGTGGGTGTTCAGGAACAGGCTGGCGTGGATGTTCGGCTGCCAGGTCATGAACCAGTCGGTCGAGAACGGCAGCTGGCCCTTGCTCGGGCTCTTGCCGGCGACTTCCTTGTACAGCCGCAGCAGCCGCTCGTAGCTGAGGTCGGTCTCGCTCTCGAGCACCTGCAAGCGGGCGCCGAGCTGGATCAGCGTGACCGCGCGTTCGATCTGGCGGGCTTCGCTGAGGATGCTCTTGGTGCGGGTCATCGCTGCTCTCCTGGCGGTGGTCGGCGTCGCGTCTTCGGCGCGGCTGCCGCGTGACGGGGGTGACGGACGGCAGGCGGGTCTTCAGGCGGCTTCTGCGTGGCGGCCGGCCATCAGGATCGACGCGTGCAGGCGGCTCATGCCGTCGTTGGCGGCGCCGCGGCCGTGGCTCGTCAGCAGGTTCCACACCGTGTCGTCGTCCATGCGAAAGCGGCACAGCAACTGGTTGCCGCCGGCGATCTTCATCATCTGCGCCGAGCTCAACGCGCCGATCAGGTCGGCCGTCTCCTCGCTGACCCCGAGCCGGAACAGCGCCTGGTCGCGGTCGGCGCGGATCAGGCTCTGCGCCAGCATCAGATACGACAGGTTGGCTTCGCGGATCTCGGCGAGGATCTGGTCGGTGTTCATCGTTGGCGCTCCGGTTCGTTGCGTGTCGGTGTCGATGGAGTGGACTGTAGAGACCGAGAAAAGACCGGCACATCAGGCCCATTCGGTGGCTTCAGTCCCGCTTCTTCCGCCCCCGTTGTCAGGCAACTTCCTACAGCGGCGGCGCCGGCGTGACGCGCGTCACGCACCGGCGCCGGCGGGTGCGGCCCGGCCGCGCGCCGAAAGCCGGGCCCAGGGTCGCGCGTTGCCGCGGCGCGCCGGCCCGGACGATGCCGTCAGCGCGGCCGCCGCCAGGCCAGGTTGGCCCGCTCCAGCAGCGCCGCGTCGGCCAACGCCGCTTCGGTCGGGCCGTCGTGCAGCAGCGTGTGGTCCTCGCCGAGGACGATGCAGCGCGTGCCGAACGCCGGCGCCAGCGCCAGCGTGTGCGTGCTCGTGACCACGGTCGCAGGGGTGTCGGCGACGTGGTCGAGGAGCCAGCCGCAGGCGCGCGCGTCGAGGCTGGCGGTCGGCTCGTCGAGCAGCACGAGCCGCGGCTCGAGGGCGAGCAGCGCTGCGAGCGCGACCTTCTGCTGCTCACCGCCCGACAGCGCGTGCGGCGGCTGGTCGAGCCGCGCATCGAGGCCGAGCTCGCGCGCCCAGCGCAGCGCGCGGGCGTCGGCGTCGGCCCACCCCAGGCGGCGCGGGCCGTAGGCGATCTCGTCCTTCACCGTCGGGTTGAACAGCATCGCCTCGGGCTGCTGGAACAGCAGCACCGTTTCGCGGCGCAGACGGCGCGCGAACGCTGCGTCGGCCAGCCGTGAGCGGTCGACGCCGACGCCGTCGTAGCGCCAGCGGCCGCGGTCGGGTGCGACGAGGCCGTTCAGCAGCCGCAGCAGCGTCGACTTGCCGCTGCCGTTGGCGCCGACGACGACGACCTTCTCGCCCGCGCCGATGCGCAGGTCGACACCGCGCAGCGCCGGCGCGCGCCGTCCGTCGTCGGTGGGCCAGTCGACGTCGACGCCGTCGAGCTCAATCATCGGCGAACACGCCGCGCGAGCGCATCGCCAGCGCCGAGCGTGTCGCCGCGGCGTCGGCGCGGTCGAGCAGGTACACCGCCTGGGACGCGGCGTGGCGCGCGGCGGCCGCGGCGCCGGCGCGGCCGGGGTTCCGGCTGCGAAATGCCAGGCGGAAGTCGCGCAGCGCGCGGGCGAACGCGCCCGCCTGACCGGCGGCCAGCGTTGCGACCATTGCCAGCGTCGGCCAGCGCGCCAACGCCAGCCGCAGGTCGACGCGCGTGATGAACCAGAAGCCCAGGTAGACGAGCAGCGCGACGCGCAGGTTGATCGTCGTCAGATAGGTCGCCGAGAACCCGCCCTGCAGCCACGTCAACACGACGTAGCCGGCGCTGACGGTGGCGTTGAACGCCGCCACCGCGGCCAGCGTGCGGCGCACGAGCCGCCGGCGCAGCGTGCCGCTGGCGGCGAGCGCCACCGCCAGAGCGGCAGCGAGGACGGTCGGCTCGCTGACCGCGCCGAGCGCCAGCGCCGCCGCGACGTACGCGACGAGCCAGCGCCATGCGTTGCGCGACCGCGTGGATGCCGTCAAGGCGCCGCCTCCGCGCGGTGCGCGACCGGTGCGACGGCGGCCCCGTCGTCCGCCGCGATCCACCGCCGCCGCCGCGCGTGACGCCAGACGAGCACCGTGACCACCGCTTCGATCGCGGCGACCGCCAAGTGCGGCAGCACGAGTGCCGGCAGCACGATCCGCCAGCCGAACGGGAAGTAGCGCGGCGTGCCGTCGGCGGCGTGGGCGATCACCGGCTGCAGCGCGAGGACGCCGGCGACGCCGGCGGCGGCGACGACGACCGACAGCGCCGCCGCAACCGCCACCGCCGCGGTCTCGTGCACGGGCCGCAGCAAGTGGAATGCGCCCGCGGCGGTCGCCGCGCCGACGAGGCCGACGAGCAGCGCGTTGACCGGCAGCGTCGTCACGCCGCCGGCGCCGAACAGCAGCGCCTGCAGCAGCAGCACGAGGCTGTACGCGAGGAACGCCAGCCGCACGCCGAACAGCAGCGCGAGCATCGCGACGCCGACGACGTGGCCCGAGCTCGCACCGGGCAGCGGCAGCATCACGAGGCCGAGGCCGTAGGCCAGCGCGGTGACCATCGCCAGCCGCGGCACGAGCGCGTCGTCGAGCCGGCGGCGCAGGCCGCGCGCCGCCACGGGCCACGCCACCGCCGCCAGCGCCGCAGCGGGCACGTAGGTCTGCGGCGACACGAAGCCGTCGGGGATGTGCATCGCTAAGGTTCGTGGGGCGGGTCGGCGGCCGCCGCGACGGCGCGCCGCCGCTTTCCGGCCAGCGCCAGCGACCCTGCGCCGAACACCGTCAGCAACACGCCGAGGCCGAGGACGGCGCGGCCCGTGCGGGCGGTCGCAGCTGACGTTGCCGCGGCAGCGGCCGGCCCGCCCGTCGCGGCGGGGCTTGCGGTCGGGTCGGGCGGCAGCGTCGCGGCGACCGCGAACTCGCGGTCGAGGCCGTGGCCGTCGTCGGCGAACGCGCGCAGCCGCCAACGCCCGGCGCCGAGCGGCAGCAGCGCACGGCCCGCGGCATCGGTGCGCCCGGCCAGCACGGTGCGCCCGGTCGCCAAGTCGAGGACGTCGTAGCTTTCGCCCGCGAACGGCGTGCCGTCGGCGTAGACGATCGTCACCGCGGCGGCGGTGTGCGGCGCCACGGTGGCGTCCACCTCGTGCGCGAAAGCGGCCGGCCCCGCGACCAGCGCCGCGGCCAGGCCACCGCCACGAACGGCAGCAGCGACCGCGCCGGGCCGCCGCACAGGGGCCTGCTTCGCCGCGCGCCGCCACCAGCCGCTCACCGCGCGGTGTAGACCAGGTTCGCCGCCGCCGACAGCACGTCGGCACGCGGCTCGTCGCGCAGCTCGACGCGGTGGGCGACGACGATCCTCTGCGTGCCGGCAACGACCGGCACGTCGGCGCGGCCGTCGGCGTTGGCGACGACCGGCGGCGTCCCCGCCGGTGCGCCGTCTCGGACGAGCTTGGCGCCGGCCAGCGGGCGACCGTCCCACCACACCTGCACCGGCAGCGTCGCGCCGGCGGTCGGCGGCGTGGCGGTCAACGGCACGATCTCGAAGCGCTGCCGCTGCGGCTGCCGCACCGCCGGGCTCCACGCGACGATCGTCTTGCCGTACTTCACCGCGTGCGTGCCGGTGGTCGCACCGGGGACTTCGGTGCGCGGCCGGTTCTCCGACGTCGGGCTGCCCGGCGCCTTGCTCCAGTAGCCGTTGTCGAACGACAGCATCCACATCGCCGCGCGCGGTGCGGCCACCGCATAGGCGCCATCGGCCGCCGCGCGGCGCTGCAGCGGCAGCGGCTGGCCGGCGGCGTCGAGCGCGACCAGCGACCGCACCTTGGCCGCGTCGAACGCGGCGAGTTCGCCGGCGTGGCCGAAGACGACCGTCGCGCGGCTGCCGTCGCCGTCGGCGACGACCCAGGCGTCGTGCGCACGCGCCGGCGCGGCGGCGAGCGTCGCGGCGGTGGCAACGGTGGCCGTCGCGAGTCGCCATCGAAGCGGGCGCAAGAGCGTCATCGCGGGCCTACTCATCGAAACGAGGAATCAGAAGTCGAGCGACGCGCCGACCGTGATCGTGCGCGGCGGCGCCGACACCGGCCCCTTGAACACGTCGATGCCTTCGATCTCGAGCGGCACGACGACGTTGAGGTCGGCGTAGCCGTCGGCGTGGCTCGACGCCTCGTTGAGCGGAATGCCGTCGATTGCGAAGCCGACGTCGCCGCCGTGGCCGCCGCCGGAGAAACCGCGCAGCGTCATCGAATCGGCGACGCCGTCGTAGCCGAGGCCGCGGACCGCCATCCCGGCGACTTCGCGGAACAGCTGCTGCACTTGCGGCACCTGGCGCTGGCGGATCACGGCTTCGTCGAAGCGCTTGACGCTGAACGGCTGGTCGGCGCCTTCGGTCAGCACCTGGCCTTTGATGACGACGGTCTGCGAGGCCGTCTCCTGCGCCGCGGTCGGCGCGACGGCGACGGCGGCGGCCAGCACACCGGCGCCGGCGACCGACGAGAACGCGAACGGACGTCGACGAACTGCCATGATCGAGCGACACGACGCCGCGCGTAAGACGAAATGGCGGGATTGTCTTACGCCATCGGTGCGGACCGTGGCGATCGCCGACCGGCCCGGTGGGCCGTCTGTGGCGCCGATCCGACGGCGCTTCCGGCAGTCGCGGCTGCCGCCGCCGTCCTATCCGCGGCTCAGCTGCGCGTACGCCGAGTGGTTGTGGATCGACTCGAAGTTCTCGACGTCGATTCGGTAGCGGCCGATCCGTGGGTCGGCGTTCAACCGCAGCGCGACGTCGCGGATCAGGTCCTCGACAAACTTCGGGTTTTCGTAGGCGCGCTCGGTGATCCACTTCTCGTCGGCGCGCTTGAGCAGCGGCCAGATCTCGCTCGACGCGCTGTCCTCGGCGCAGCGCACGAGCTCGTGCCATTCGAGCGGCTGCTCGCCGACATCGACGCGGATCGTCACCAGCGACCGCTGGTTGTGCGCGCCGTAGTCGGACACCTCCTTCGAGCACGGGCACAGGCTCTTCACCGGCACGCCCACCTCCATCGACAGCGTCGTCGCGCCGCCGCGTGTTTCGGCGATCCAGCGGCCGTGGTGGTCGAGCAGGCTCTGCGCGCCCGACACCGGCGCGCGCTTCCTCAGAAAGAACGCGAACTCCGCCTCGACGCGGCCTTCGCTGGCGCCGAGGCGGTCGAGCATCGCCGCGTGCCGCTCGCGCAGCCGCGGCGCGTCAAGCGGCTCGCCGGCGGCGTCGACCGATTCGAGCCACGCGACGAAGCGCGACATGTGCGTGCCCTTTTGCTCGGCCGGCAGCGCGACGTCGAGCGACCACAGCGCGTGCGTCGTCTGCACCGCACCGGCGACGCGCAGCCGCAGCGGGTAGCGCACGCCCTTGACGCCGACGCGCTGGATCGCCAGGCGGCGCTCGTCGCGCTCGCTTTGCGTGTCGGGAATGTGCAGCGCGTCGGTCAGATGGCTCATCGAAGGGGCGAGCATGCCAGCGTTCGGCGGCCGACGCCGCGGCGCGGTCGCGCGTCGGCGTTGGGTCGGGTCAGGCGTTGACCGCGGCCAGCGCCGGGCGGCCGCCGCCGTAGCGCTGGACGATCGAGCGCTCGATGCCGGCGGCGTCGAGCCCGCACTGCGCGAGCAGCAGCTGCGGGTCGCCGTGCTCGACGAAGCGGTCGGGCAGGCCGAGCTGCAGCACCGGCCGCGCGACGCCGGCGGCGGCCAGACACTCGAGCACCGCGCTGCCCGCGCCGCCCATCGTGCAGCCTTCCTCGACGGTGACGAGCGCGTCGTGGCTGCGCGCCAACTCGCGCACCAGCTCTTCGTCGAGCGGCTTGACGAAGCGCATGTCGGCCACCGTCGCGTTCAGCCGCTCGGCAGCGGCCAACGCCGGATGGAGCAGCGTGCCGAACGCGAGGATCGCGACGCGCTGCCCGCTGCGGCGAACGACGCCGCGGCCCCACGGCCACGTCGCGAGCGACTTGTCGACCGCCGCGCCGCAACCGGCGCCGCGCGGGTAGCGCACCGCGCACGGATGGCTCTGCGCGAACGCCGTCGACAGCGCCATCCGGCACTCGTTCTCGTCGCTCGGCGCGAGCAGGCTGCAGTTCGGGACGCAGCGCACGAACGCGATGTCGTAGGCGCCGGCGTGGGTCGGGCCGTCGGCGCCGACGATGCCGGCGCGGTCGAGCGCGAACACCACCGGCAGGTTCTGCAGCGCGACGTCGTGCACCAGCTGGTCGTAGGCGCGCTGCAGGAAGGTGCTGTAGATCGCGACCACCGGCTTCAGCCCCTCGCAGGCCATGCCGGCGGCGAACGTCACCGCGTGCTGCTCGGCGATGCCGACGTCGTGGTAGCGCTTCGGAAAGCGCTTGTGGAACTCGACCATCCCCGAGCCTTCGCGCATCGCCGGCGTGATGCCGACGAGCCGCGGGTCGGCCTCGGCCATGTCGCACAACCACTGGCCGAAGACCTGCGTGAAGGTCGGCGCCGCCGCGGCGGCACTTTTCGGGAAGCCGAGCGCGGGGTCGAATTTGCCGCTGGCCGCGTGGTACTTCACCGGGTCGGCTTCGGCGAGCTTGTAGCCGTAGCCCTTCTTCGTGACGACGTGCAGGAACTGCGGCCCGCGCTTGGCGCGCAGGTTCTCGAGCGTCGGGATCAGCGAGTCGAGGTCGTGGCCGTCGATCGGGCCGACGTAGTTGAAGCCGAACTCTTCGAAGATCGTCCCCGGGACGACCATCCCCTTGGCGTGCTCCTCGAACCGGCGCGCCAGCTCGAACAGCGGCGGCGCGTTCTTCAGCACGCCCTTCACGCCCTGGCGCGCGGCCTCGTAGAACTGGCCGCTCATCAACCGCGCGAGGTAGCGGTTCAGCGCGCCGACCGGCGGGCTGATCGACATGTCGTTGTCGTTGAGCACGACGAGCAGGTCGGCGCCGACGCCGGCGTGCGGCACGCCGGCGTTGTTCAGCGCCTCGAATGCCATGCCGGCGGTCATCGCACCGTCGCCGATCACCGCGACCGTGCGCCGGTCGTCGCCGGTCAGCTTGGCCGCGATCGCCATGCCGAGCGCAGCGCTGATCGACGTCGAGCTGTGCGCGGTGCCAAAGGCGTCGTATTCGCTCTCGTCACGGCGCGGGAAGCCGCCGACGCCGCCGAGCTGGCGCAGCGTGTGCATCCGGTCGCGCCGCCCCGTGACGACCTTGTGCGGATACGTCTGGTGGCCGACGTCCCACACCAGCCGGTCGTGCGGCGTGTCGAACACGTAGTGCAGCGCGATCGTCAGCTCGACCGTGCCGAGGTTGCTGCCGAGATGGCCGCCGGTCTGGCTCACCGTCTGCAGCACGAACTCGCGCAGCTCGGCGGCCAGCGCCGGCAGGTCGCCACGCGGCAGGCGCCGCAGGTCGGCCGGCGAGTTGATCTTCTTCAGCAACGAGGTCATCGGCTCAACTTTCGCGGTCGACGACGCGGTCGGCGAGCATCGCCAGCGCGTCGGCGCGCGCGCCGAGCCCGCTGGCGGCGAGCGCGGCGTGCGCCTGCCGGCGCAGCGCCTGCGCGCGGCGCCGCGCCGCGTCGAGTCCGAGGACCGACACGTAGGTCGGCTTGTTGTGGTGCTGGTCCTTGCCGGCCGTCTTGCCGAGCGTCTCGGACGCCTGCGTCACGTCGAGGATGTCGTCGACGACCTGGAACGCGAGGCCGACCGCGGCGCCGTAGTCGGCGAGTGCGGCACGGACGCGGTCGTCGACATCGCCGCACGCCGCGCCCATCAGCACGCTGGCCTGCAGCAATGCGCCGGTCTTGCGGCGGTGCATGTCGCCGAGCGCGGCCTCGTCGAGGTCGCAGCCGGTGCTCGCGAGGTCGATCGCCTGGCCGCCGGCCATGCCGGCGTGGCCCGCGGCACGCGCCAGCAAGCCGCACAGCCGCGCCTGGACCGCGGGCGCGACGCCCGTCTCGGGCGTCAGCACCTCGAACGCCAGCGCCTGCATCGCGTCGCCGGCGAGCATCGCCTGCGCCTGGCCGAAGCGCACGTGGACGGTCGGCTTGCCCCGGCGCAGGACGTCGTTGTCCATGCACGGCATGTCGTCGTGGACCAGCGAGTAAGCGTGGATCAGCTCGGCAGCAACCGCGGCGCGCAACGCCGCCGCGGCGTCGCCGTCGACCGCCGCGCAGGCACCGAGCACGAGCAGCGGCCGCAGCCGCTTGCCGCCATCGAGCACGCCATAGCGGATCGTCGCGCCGAGACCGGCCGGCGCCTCGGCCGGCACCCACGCATCGAGCGCGGCCTCCACCGACGCCAGCGCGCGCTCGACCCACGCGTCGAAGCCGTTGTCGCCGGGCGCGGTGGCCGCGGTGGCCGAGGAGGCCGTCGACCGCGCGACCGTGGCCGTCGTCTCGGTCAGCATCGCCGCAGCGATCGCCACGCCCGGCGCACCGCTCGACGCGGCACGCCGGTCATGCGCCGACCCACGGCACGAGCCGGCCGTCGTCGAGCACGCGCACCTGCTCCTCGACCGCTGCCAGCCGCGCCCGGCAGAACGCGAGCAGCTGCGCGCCGCGGCGGTACGCATCGAGCAGCTCGTCGAGCGGCATCTGGCCGCCTTCCATGCGCTGCACCAGCCGGTCGAGCTCGGACAGCGCGGCTTCGTAGCTGGCCGGGTCGGTGCAAGGGGTGTCGGTGGGGGTCAACATCGATCGCGTCGGACGGGCGAGGCGGACGCCGATAACGGTCACGACCGGGTCACGGAACGCCAGCGTCGACGCGACCGCGCAAAGGCCGCGATTCTAGGCGAACGACCGTCATCGGGCGTCGGCCGGGGCCAGCGTCGGCCCACCCCCGGCCCTAGAATCCGCGCCTCGCTGACCCGGCGTGCGCGCCGGCCTTGTGATCCCTGCGGTCGGCCTCACGTCGGGCCGACGGTCATCAGCCAAGGAGGATCCGGTTGGATCATGTCGGACCTGAGCATCTCGCGCGACGCCCTCGCCCCGAGCCGCACCCAGCTGCCGGTGGCCGCGTACTTCGACGACGCGGTCTACGCGCGCGAGCAGGCGCTGATCTTCGACCGCGTGCCGCGCTACGTCGGGCACGAGCTCGCGGTGCCCGAGGTCGGCGACCACCTGGCGCTCGTCCAGGAGGGTGAAGGCCGCGCGCTGGTGCGGTCGGCGAACGGCATCGAGCTGGTGTCCAACGTCTGCCGCCACCGGCAGGCGGTGATGCTGAAGGGCCGCGGCCGCATCGACGGCCAGATCGTCTGCCCGCTGCACCGCTGGACCTACGGCCTCGACGGCCGGCTGCTCGGCGCGCCGCACTTCGCCGAAGACCCGTGCCTGAGCCTGCGCAACTACCCGCTGCAGAACTGGCGCGGGCTGCTGTTCGACGGCGCCGGGCGCATCGACGCCGAGCTCGCCGACGCGCCGGCGCAGGCCTTCGACTTCACCGGCTACGTCTATGGCCGGTCGCATCTGCACGTCTGCGACTACAACTGGAAGACCTTCATCGAGGTCTACCTCGAGGACTACCACGTCGGCCCCTTCCACCCCGGGCTCGGCACCTTCGTGACCTGCGACGATCTGCGCTGGCAGTTCGGCACGGACCATTCGGTGCAGTCGGTCGGCGTCGGCCCGTCGCTCGCGAAGTCGGGGTCGGCGGTGTACGAGCGCTGGCAGCAGCAGCTGCTGCGCTACTCCGGCGGCGAGGCGCCGCCGCGCGGCGCGGTCTGGCTGACGCTGTACCCGACGGTGATGGTCGAGTGGTACCCGCAGGTGCTGATCGTCTCGTCGCTGTTCCCGCAAGGTCCGCGCAAGACGTTGAACCTCGTCGAGTTCTTCTACCCCGAGGAAGTCGCGGCGTTCGAGCCCGAGCTCGTCGAAGCGCAGCAGGCGGCCTACCTCGAAACTTGCGAAGAGGACGACGAGATCGCGCTGCGGATGGACGCCGGCCGCAGCGCGCTGCTGGCGCGCGGCGACGACGAGTTCGGCCCTTACCAGAGCCCGATGGAAGACGGCATGCAGCACTTCCACGAGTGGTACCGCCGGCGCGTCGACGCGCCCGTCGACGCGGCTTGAGGCTCGTCGCCGCGGCCGCGGCGTCGCCGTCGGCGCAAATGGTCGCGGCGTCGCTGCTGTTCGCGACGATGGGCGTGTGCGTCAAGCAGGCGTCGCTGCAGTACGGCGCCGGCGAGATCGTGATGTACCGCTCGCTCGTCGGCAGCGCGGCG
>CBDUBX010000075.1:0-10624 GCA_965365495.1 uncultured Burkholderiales bacterium | reverse complement strand
ACGCAGAAGAGCGTCGACAACCTCGGCGGCCGCGTCGAGAAGTTCCGCAACAAGTTCGCGCGGGTCGGCCTGAAGAAGTGATGCGCGCCGGCGCCGCCGCAGAGCCTGCGGTGCCGATGTCCGCGACCAAGGCAGCCTCGGCTGCCTTTTTCGTGCGCGGCGTTCGCCGCCCGAAGCGCCGATGGCCGCGCCGATGACCGCGCCGCCGACCGCGCCGAAGCCGGCGCTCGTCACGCAGCGCGGCGCGCGCCGGCTGCCGCGCGTGCCGCTGCTGCTGCTGTGCGCCGCCTACCTGCTGCCCGGGCTTGTCGGCCGCGACCCGTGGCGCCACGCCGACGCCACCGCGTTCGGCCTGATGGCCGCGATTGCCGACGGCCGCACGCCGTGGTGGCAGCCGGCGCTCGGCGGACGCGTCGCCGACGCGGCGCTGCTGCCGCACTGGCTCGGCGCGGCGTTCATCCGCGCCGGCGACGGCATCTTTGTCGACGCCGCGCTGGCCGCGCGCGTGCCGTTCGTGCTGCTGCTCGCACTGACGCTGGCGCTCGTCTGGTACACGACGTTGCACCTCGCGAAGACCGAAGCCGCGCAGCCGGTGGCTTTCGCGTTCGGCGGCGAAGCCGAGCCGATCGACTACGCGCGCGCGGTTGCCGACGGCGCGGTCCTCGCGACGATGGCCTGCCTGGGCTTGCTGCAGCTCGGCCACGAAACGACGCCCGAGCTCGCGCAGCTGGCGTCGATGGCGCTGCTGCTGTACGCGCTTGCAGCCGCGCCGTACCGGAGGTGGCGCGCGCGCGTCGCGGTGCTCGCCGCGCTGCCGCTGCTCGCCGGCAGCGGTGCGCCGACGATGGCGCTGGGCGCAGGCACGGCCGGCGTCGTCGTCTGCGCGTTCTCGGCGTACGCGCCGGTGCGTCGCTTCGCGGTCTGGGTGGCCGCAGCGACGGCGCTCGGCGCGGCCGCCGGCTTCGCGTTCGGTGCGTGGCGCTGGCGGGCGGTGCCGCCGCCGCTGCTCGACTTGGCGTTCCTCGTGCGCCAGTGGCTGTGGTTCCTGTGGCCGGCGTGGCCGCTCGCGCTGTGGACGCTGTGGCGCTGGCGCCGCCAGCTCGGCCACCGGCACTTGACGGTGCCGCTGGTCGGGGTCGGCACCGCGGTCGTCGCCAACCTCGCGATGGCCGGGTCGGACCGCGCGTTGATGCTCGCGCTGCCCGGGCTCGCGGTGCTCGCCGCGTTCGCGCTGCCGACGCTGAAGCGCAGCGCGTCGGCGGCGGTCGACTGGTTCTCGATGTTCTTCTTCACGTCGTGCGCGATCGCGATCTGGGTCGTCTGGGCGTCGCTGCACACCGGCGTTCCGGCCAAGCCTGCGGCCAATGTCGCGCGGCTGGCGCCGGGGTTCGTCGCGACGTTCTCGGCGACCGCGGTCGCGATCGCCGTCGCCGGCACCGTGGCGTGGCTCGCGCTCGTGCGCTGGCGCACCGGCCGTCACCGCGAAGCGCTGTGGAAGAGTTTGGTGCTGCCGGCCGGCGGCGTCGCGCTGTGCTGGCTGCTGCTGATGACGCTGTGGCTGCCGCTGCTCGACTACGCGCGCAGCCCGCGCGCGCTGGTCGAGCGCATCGCCGCGCAGCTTCCGGCCGACGGCTGCGTCGCGACGGTCGGCGTGCCGTCGTCGACGGTCGCCGCGATCGAGGTCTTCGCGCGGCGCGACGTGCGCGTCGCCGACGACGGCCTCGCGGTCGATTGCACAGCGCTGCTGCGCCAGGCCGACGCGGCGACGCCGCCGCCGTCGCTGCCGGGGTGGACCTACGTCGCCGAAGCGCGGCGGCCGACCGACCGCGACGAGCGCACGTTGATCTACCGCCGCGTCGACGAACGCTGAAGCTCGTAGGCGCTGCCGCGCGGCCACGCCGGCGCCACGGTGCGAGCGATCAGCGGTCGACCACCGCGCCGCCGTCGTCGTAGCCCAACGGCGCCGTCGATCGCACGCGCAGCGCGGGCACGGCGATGCGGAACGTCGACCCCCGCCCGACGACGCTGTCGATCTCGAGCGCGCCGCCGTGGCGTTGCGCGACGTGCTTGACGATTGCCAGGCCGAGGCCGGTGCCGCCGGTGTCGCGCGAGCGGCTGCTGTCGACGCGGTAGAAGCGCTCGGCCAGCCGCGGCAGGTGTTCGCGGGCGATGCCGGGTCCGGTGTCGACGACGTCGATCTCGCCGCCGCCGTCGTCGCGGCGGCGCCAGCGAACGACGATGCGGCCACCGTCGGGTGTGTAGCGCACCGCGTTGTGCAGCAGGTTCGACACCGCGCTGAAAAGCTCGTCGTGACTGCCGGCCACCGCGTCGTCGGCCGCCTCGGGGTCGATGTCGATGACGATCGTGTGCCGCCCGACGGACAGCACGCTGGCGTCGCTGCGCACGCGGTCGAGCAGCGGCGCGACCGCGACCCAGCGCTCGGCCCCCGGCGGCGCGCTGCCTTCGAGCCGCGCCAGCGTCAGCAGGTCGGCGACCAGCGCCTGCATCCGCGCCGTTTGCTGCTGCATCAACGTCAGCACGCGACGCCGCTCGTCGGCGCCGAGCGGCAGGTTCGACAGCGTCTCGACGAACCCGGCCAGCACGGTCAGCGGCGTGCGAATCTCGTGCGACACGTTGGCGACGAAGTCGCGGCGCATCGCGTCGGCGCGTTCCGCTTCGGTGACGTCCTGCGACAACACGAGCCGCAGCCCGTCGCCGTACGGCCGCACGCGCACCGCGAGCGTCGTCCGCCCGCCGGCGGCGTTGAAGACCACCGCGTCGTCGTCGAACCGCCCGGCTTGCAGGTAAGCGACGAAGGCCGGCGCGCGGACGAGGTTGGTGACGCGCTGACGCAGGTCGCGCGCCGGGTCGAGCGAGAAATGCTGGGCAGCGACCCGGCTGCACCAATCGATGCGGCCGTCGGCGTCGAGCAGCAGCACGCCGTTCGGCGAGGCCTCGATCGCGGCGAGAAACTGCGTCAGCCGTTCGTGCTCGGCGAGCGTGGCCGCCTCGGCCGCGCGCAACGCGCGCTCGACGCGATAGCCGACCTCGCCCCAGTAGCCGGTGTCGCGCGGCGCCGGTTCGCTGCGGGCGCCGCGCAGCCAGCGCATCAGCCGCAGCCCGCGCCAAGCGTCGACCGCGGCCGCGATGCCGATGCCGACGAGCGCGCCGCCGACGCTGCCGAAGCCCCCACCGCCGCCGCCGGCCGCCGTCCCGAGCCACCGGCCGAGCAGCGCACAGACGCCGACGATGCACGCCAGCGCCAACGTGCGCCCGGCCCACCAGGTCATCGGCGTTCAGGCCGCGGCGCCGGGCGCGGGCCGCAGTGTCAGGCGGTAGCCGGCACCGCGGACCGTCTCGATCAGCGTCGCGCACTGCACCGGCGCCAGCGCCTCGCGCAGCCGCTTCACGTGGACGTCGACGGTGCGTTCCTCGATGAACACGTGATCGCCCCAGACGCGGTCGAGCAGTTGCGCGCGGCTGTGCACACGCTCGGGGTGGGACATGAAGAAGTGCAGCAGGCGGAACTCGGTCGGGCCGACCTTGACGTCGCGAACGACGTCGCCTCTGCGGCACGTCACGCGACGCGTCGCCGGGTCGAGCGTCAGGCCGTCGACGTGCACCGCCTGGTCGAGCGCCTCGGGCGCGTTGCGGCGCAGCAGCGCGCGGATCCGCGCCAGCAACTCCTGCGTCGAGAACGGCTTCGTCAGGTAGTCGTCGGCGCCGGCGTCGAGACCCCCGACCTTGTCGGACTCGTCCGCGCGCGCGGTCAACAGGATGATCGGCAGCGTGCGCGTGCGTGCCGCCGCGCGCCAACGGCGGGCCAGCGCCACGCCCGACAGCCCCGGCAGCATCCAGTCGAGCAGCACGAGATCGGGCAGCACGGCGTCGACCGCGGCCTGAGCGGCGTCGGCGTCGGCCGCGATGCGCACGCTGAACGCGGCGTGTCGCAGGTTGATCGCGACGAGCTCGGCAATCGCGGGTTCGTCTTCGACGACGAGGACGTCGGCCATGCGCGCCGGCAGTTCAGCGGACCGCGCTCTCGACCTGCGCCATCGCGGTGTGGCGAACGTCGGTGCCCTTGACGATGTAGATGATCGCCTCGGCGATGTTCTTCGCGTGGTCGCCGACGCGCTCGATCGACTTGGCGACGAAGACCATATCGATGCAGGTCGAGATCGTCCTCGGGTCCTCCATCATGTAGGTGATCAGCTTGCGCAGCAGGCCGTCGAACTCCTGGTCGATCTGGTCGTCCTGCTTCAGCACCTCGACCGCGCGCGCGGTGTCGAGCCGGGCGAACGCGTCGAGCGCCTTGCGCAGCTGGGCGATCGCCAGGTCGGCCTCGAAGCCGAGGTCGGCCACCGGCAGCTTCGTCGACACGCCGGCAGCGACGAGGCGGTGCACGGTGCGCGCGATGCGCGCGGCTTCGTCGCCGACGCGCTCGAGGTTGGCGATCGACTTGCTGATCGCGATCAGCAGCCGCAGGTCGCGCGCCGTCGGCTGGCGCCGCGCGATGATCGCCGACAGGTCGCGGTCGATCGCCACCTCCATCTGGTTGACGCGCGCTTCCTGCTCGAGCACCTGCGTCGCCGTCTCGGCGCTGAAATGCGTCAGCGCGTACAGCGCCTGCGCGACCTGCGATTCGACGACACCGCCCATTTCGAGCACGCGGTTCGAGATCGTCGAGAGCTCGGTGTCGAATTGCGTCGACAGGTGCTTGTCGTTCATCGCCTGCTCCTCGCGCGGGTCAGCCGAAGCGACCGGTGATGTAGTCCTCGGTGTCCGTGTTCTTCGGCTTCATGAACAGCTCGGCGGTGGCGCCGAACTCGACCAGGTCGCCGAGGTACATGTACGCGGTGTAGTCGCTGACGCGCGCGGCCTGCTGCAGGTTGTGGGTGACGATCAACACCGTGTATTCGGCCTTCAGCTCGTGGATGAGCTCCTCGATCTTGCCGGTCGAGATCGGGTCGAGCGCCGAGCACGGCTCGTCGAGCAGCAGCACCTCGGGCTTGATCGCGATGCCGCGGGCGATGCACAGCCGCTGCTGCTGGCCGCCCGACAGGCTCGCGCCGTTCTGCTGCAGCTTGTCCTTGACCTCGTTCCACAGCGCCGCCTTCTTCAGCGCCCACTCGACGCGCTCGTCCATCTCGACGCGCGGCAGCGACTCGAACAGCCGCACGCCAAACGCGATGTTGTCGTAGATCGACATCGGAAACGGCGTCGGCTTCTGGAACACCATGCCGATCTTGGCGCGGATCAGCGTGACGTCGGTCTTGCTCGTCAGGATGTCCTCGCCGTCGAGCTCGATCCGGCCTTCGGCGCGCTGATCCGGGTACAGCTCGAACATCCGGTTGAAGGTGCGCAGCAGAGTGCTCTTGCCGCACCCCGACGGGCCGATGAACGCCGTCACCTTGCGCTCGGGGATGTCGAGGTCGATGTGCTTCAGCGCGTGGAAGCTGCCGTAATAAAAATTCAGGCCGCGCACCGCGAGCTTGACGCGATCGGCGGCGGCGGGCTCGATAGCGCGGGCGCGGGGTTCGACACGGATGTCCATGGATGAGCGTCGGCGCTTCAGGCCTTGTTGCGGAACAGCACGCGCGCCAGGATGTTCAGCGCCAGCACGCCGAGCGTGATCAGGAACACGCCGGCCCACGCCAGTTCCTGCCAGTTGGCGTACGGGCTCAGCGCGAACTTGAAGATCGTCACCGGCAGGCTGGCCATCGGCGCGGTCAGGTCGGCACTGAAGAACTGGTTCGACAGCGCGGTGAACAGCAGCGGTGCGGTTTCGCCGGCGATCCGCGCCACGGCCAGCAGCACGCCGGTCACGACGCCGGCACGCGCCGCCTTCAACGTCACCGCGACGATCACGCGCCACTTCGGCGTGCCGAGCGCATAGGCCGCTTCGCGCAACGCGTTCGGGATCAGGCCGAGCATGTTCTCGGTCGTGCGCACGACCACCGGCACGACGATCAACGCCAGCGCGAGCACGCCGGCCCAGCCCGAGAAGGTCTTCGTCGTCGCCACCGCGACCGCGTAGACGAACAGGCCGATGACGATCGACGGCGCCGACAGCAGGATGTCGTTGATGAAGCCGGTGGTGCGGCCGAGCCACCGGCCGCGGCCGTACTCGGCGAGGTAGACGCCGGCCATCACGCCCACCGGCGTACCGAGCGCGGTCGCCAGCGCGACCATCAGCAACGAACCGACGATCGCGTTCGCCAGACCACCCTCGTCGGCCTGCGGCGGCGGCGTCGACTCGGTGAACACGGTCAGCGCCAGGCCGCCGATGCCCAGGCGCACCGTCTCGACGAGCAGCCACGTCAGCCAGAACAGCCCGAAGGCCATTGCCGCCAGCGCCAGCGTCAGCGCGACGGCGTTGGTGGTCTTGCGCCGGCGGTGTAGCGCCAGCCGCCGGCCTCCGGTCGCGATCACGTGCGAGCTCCTTCGCCGCGCTGCAGCCGGGCGAGCAGCAGCTTCGACAGCGCCAGCACGACGAAGGTGATGAAGAACAGGATCAGCCCGAGGAAGATCAGCGACGCCTGGTGCAGCCCGGCCGCCGCCTCGGCGAACTCGTTGGCCAGCGCCGACGTGATGCTGTTGGCCGGCTCGAACAGCGACACGCTGGAGAGCTGGTTGAAGTTGCCGATGACGAAGGTCACGGCCATCGTCTCACCGAGCGCGCGGCCGAGCCCGAGCATGACCGCGCCGACGACGCCGGTCTTGGTGTACGGCAGCACGATCTTGGACACGACCTCCCACGTCGTCGAGCCGAGCCCGTAAGCCGACTCCTTCAGCATCGACGGCGTCGTGTCGAAGACGTCGCGCATCACCGACGCGATGAACGGGATGATCATGATCGCCAGGATGATCCCGGCCGACAGCAACCCCAGCCCCACCGGTGGCCCCGAGAACAGCGTGCCGAGCACCGGCACGTCGCCAAACGCGGCCTGCAGCGGCTGCTGCACCCAAGTCGCGAGGATCGGCCCGAAGACGAGCAGTCCCCACATCCCGTAGACGATCGACGGCACGGCTGCCAGCAGCTCGATCGCCACGCCGAGCGGGCGCTTCAGCCACGCCGGCGACAGCTCGGTCAGGAACACGGCAATGCCGAAGCTCACCGGCACCGCGACGACGAGGGCGATCGCCGAGGTCATCAACGTGCCGTAGATCATCACCAGGCCGCCGTAGCGGTCCTGCACCGGGTCCCATTCGGTCGACGTGAAGAAGCCGAGGCCGAACTCGCGGATCGCCGGCATCGCGCCGACGACGAGCGACACGATGATCCCGGCGAGCATCGCCAGCGTCACCCAGGCGGCGGCGTGCGCCAACAAGGCGAAGACCGCGTCGCCCCACGGCAGCGTGCGCTTGCGCGGCGGCGGCGAGCGCTGCGCCGAGAGTCGACCCATCGTCGGAATGGCAGTCGGATCGGCGGGCAGTGTAGCGGGCACGGACGGGGTCGAATCGGGTCGGTGACGGGTCGCAACGCAGCCGCGCCGGGCGCGCGTTCCGAGCGTCCGGCGCGGGTGGCGGGTGCAGCGGCTACTGGTAGGCGATCGCCTTGCCGCCCCCGTCCTTCAGTTGCGCGGCCCACTGCTTGCGCACGAGGTCCTTCACCGCGGCCGGCAGCGGCACGTAGTCGAGCTCGGTGGCCATCGCGTCACCGTTGACATAGGCCCAATCGAAGAACTTCAGCGCCGCGGCGGCGGCCTCCGATTTGGCCTGGTTCTGGTGCATCAGGATGAACGTGGCGCCGCTGATCGGCCACGCCTGCGCGCCGGTCTGCTCGGTCAGCACCTGATGGAAGGTCTTGCTCCAGTCGGCGCCGGCCGCGGCGGCCTTGAAGGTCGTGTCGTCGGGGGCGACGAACGCCCCGTCCTTGTTGCGCATCTGCACGTGCGCCATCTTGTTCTGCTTGGCGTAGGCGTACTCGACGTAGCCGATCGAGTTCGGCAGCCGCGTGACGTACGCCGACACGCCCTCGTTGCCCTTGCCGCCGAGGCCGAGCGGCCAGTTCACCGCCGTCCCCTCGCCGACCTTGGTCTTCCACTCGGGGCTGACCTTCGACAGGTAGTTCGTGAACAGGAAGCTGGTGCCGGAACCGTCGGCGCGGCGCACCGGGACGATCGCCACGTCGGGCAGCGCCAGCCCCGGGTTCAACGCGGTGATCGCCGCGTCGTTCCACTTTGTCACCTTGCCGAGGTAGATGTCGGCGAGCACCTGACCGGTGATGCGCATCTGCCCCGGCGCGACGCCCTGGATGTTGACCACCGGGACGACGCCGCCGATCACCGTCGGAAACTGGAGCAGACCGTCGGCGGCGAGCTCGGCGTCGGCCAGCGGCATGTCGCTCGCGCCGAAGTCGACCGTCTTGGCCTTGATCTGGCGGATGCCGGCACCCGACCCGACCGACTGGTAGTTGATGCGCACGCCGGTCGCCTTGTGGTATGCGTCGGCCCACTTGGCGTAGACCGGCGCCGGGAACGACGCGCCGGCGCCGGTGACCTTCTGGGCGGACGCGGCCGTGACCGCGAAAAGGGCGGCCGCGGCGATCGCGGCATGCTGCAGGGGGTTCATCGTCGGGCCTTGTTCAGTAGCGATGCCCGAGACTCTATGAACGCCACGTGACAACCGCGTGACAGCCGCGGCGAGACGACGGCCCGGCGTACCGCCAGCGCAGGTCGACCCCGCGCGACGGCGCGTCCCCCTCGGCTTTAGGGCCGCACCGTGCCCTCGATCGAATCGTCGAGCGTCTTGCCGATGGCCGCGCCGATCATCATCTTCAGCCCGGCCACCGCGTTGCCGTGCTTCGTGTCCCAGTAGTAGCCCTCGCGCGGCGCGACCTCGATGACGGTGATCCGCGGATCGTCGACGCCGCCGGTGAACCACGTCTTGACGATCGGCTCCCACAGCTCGCGGATCTTGGCCTTGTCGCGCGAGACCGTCGCGCGACCTCGCAGGTGCAGGAAGTCCGAATGCTTGGACCCCTGGAAGTAGAGGTCGACGGTCGGGTCTTCGGCGAGCTCGAGGTTCTTGTGGCTGTCGTCGGCGCTGAGGAACCACAGGTGGCCGCGGTCGTCGACCTTCTGCACGCTCATCGGCCGCGCGCCGTGCGACGGCCCCATCGCCGCGGCGGTGCAGAAAAAGCAGCTCGACGCGTCGTCGACGATGTCGCGGATCTTGGCGACCGCATCGGCGGCGCTCAGGTCTTCGCGGTTGTCCTCGGGCTGGTTGCGGTTGATCGAATCCATGTCGCCTCCGTACTGCAGGTTGCGTGACGAACGCCCCGCGGCGCGGGGCGAGCGGGGATGCTCGGGTCAGCACCGACGCCGTGGCGTCCGCGCGCACGCCGCGAGCGCGTCAGCGGCGGCCGACACCGCGTCGGGTGGGCGGCGGGGGACGCGGTCCGCGATCGGCGGTCGGCGGTCGGCAGTCGGCTACAACGCCGCCGGCCGCGTCGGCCCTTCGTCGCACAGCTGCGCATACAGCGCCGCGTAGTCGCGCGCCGGACCGTCCCACGACAGGTCCTGGCGCATCGCGCGCTGCTGCATCCGCCGCCAGCGGTCGGGCTCGCGCCGCGCCTGAGCGGCGCGAGCGACGGCGCGCGCGAACGCCGCCGGCGTCGCCGCGTCGAAGCCGAAGCCGGTCGAGCGCGGGTCGTCGCCGCCGCGGTCGTCGACCACGGTGTCGGCCAGCCCGCCGACGCAGCGCACGACCGGCAGCGTGCCGTAGCGCAGCCCGTACAGCTGGGTCAGCCCGCACGGCTCGAACCGCGACGGCACGGCGATCGCATCGGCGCCGGCGACGAGGCGATGCGCGCGGTTCTCGTCGTAGCCGACGTGGACGCTGACACGCCCGGGGTGCGCCTGCTGCGCCATCCGCAGCCCGGCTTCGAGCGCCGGCTCGCCGCTGCCTTGCAGCGCCAGCTGCACGCCATGGGACAGCATCTCGGGGATCGCCGCAAGTACGAGGTCGATGCCCTTTTGCTGCGTCAGCCGGCTGACGATCGCCAGCACCAGCGCGCCGTCGTCGGCGTCCAGCCCGAGTTCGCGCTGTAGCGCGCTGCGACACAGCGCCTTGCCGTCGAGGCTGTCGGCGTCGTAGCGAGCGGCGATCGCCGGGTCGCGCGCCGGGTCCCACACGCGCGTATCGATGCCGTTCAGGATGCCGCTGACCGCGGCGCCGCGGCTGCGTACCACACCGTCGAGTCCGCAGCCGAACTCGGGCGTGGCGATCTCGCGCGCGTAGTTCGGGCTGACCGTGGTCACGCGGTCGGCGAAACGCAGCCCGGCCTTCATGAAGCTCAACTGGCCGTGGTATTCGATGCCTGCCGGCGACATCAGCCGCGACGCGATGCCGAGCATCGGCCAGTCGTGCATCGCGAACAGCCCTTGGAAGGCGAGGTTGTGCACCGTGAACACCGTGCCGGCGCGCGTCGGCACGTGTTCTGCGGCGTAGACGCAGGCCATCGCCGCGTGCCAATCGTGCGCGTGGACGACATCGGGCGACCACTTCGGGTCGACGTCGTCGGCCGCGAGGTGCGCGCCGATGTAGCCGAGCAACGCGAAACGCTGCAGGTTGTCGGGCCATTCGTCGCCGTCGTCGTCCTGGTAGGGGCTGCCGCCGC
>CBDUBX010000074.1:0-10724 GCA_965365495.1 uncultured Burkholderiales bacterium | reverse complement strand
TGGCATGCCGCTGGGTGTGCTGCTCGGGAGCAACGAGCGCGCCTACCGCAGCGTCGCCGTCGCCGAACCGCCGGCCGGTGGCGAGAAGCCGGCGGCACGCTTGCTGCGCACCGTCTATGTGCTCACCGCCGAGGTCGGCGTCGCCGGCCGGCGCAGCCGCGTCTTGCTGTCGCCGGCCAGCGGCGGGCCGGTGCTCGGCCGCCGCGTGACGAGCCGGCCGCGGCTGGCGGTCGGCGCAGGTTTCGTTGCCGCCGTGGCGGTCGCAATCGGCCTCGGCGCGGCGACTTTCGCGCCGCAACGTTGGTGGGACGCGGCGCCGCCAGTCGCCGCGGCGTCGGCGCCGGACGCTGCGGTGGCGCCCGGAGTCGCGGCACGGGTGGAAGGCGCGACGTCGTCGCCGGTGGTCGCTTCGACGATCGGCGGCGCGGCCGACGCGACCGCGACCGACGCGTCGCTGCTGCGCACCGGTGCCGACGGTGTGCCGCCTGAGGCTCGACCGCACGCCGCCGCAGCAGCTGACGCTTCCGCCCCGGCCGCGGCCCGCATCGCGGCCACCGGACCGCGCGCGACTGCCGCGCTGGCGCTCGCCGGCCGCGTGTCGATCCGACCGCCGTCGATGCGCGCGGCGGCGCTGGCCGACCTTGCCGCGCCCGGCAGTGCGGCGGCCGGGCCCGGCGGCGCAGCGCCGGTGGACGTCGAGCCGACGCTCGGCCGCATCGACTTGCCCCACCTGCGGATCGCAGGGCTGCGCGACGACCGCCCCGCATCGGCCTGGCCACCCTCAGGCGCGGCACGCGCCACCGCCGCTGCCGCGAGCGCCGCGACGACCGTCGCGGCCGCGGCGAGCGCCGCAGCCTCGGCGCCGGACACCGCGCTCGCCGCCGGCGCGGCGCCGGTCGAGCCGCCGCCCGGCGCCGCGCCGGCGACGGCGGCCGCCGCTTCGGCGCCGTCGGGCCCGGCGGCGTTCGCGTTGACGACGCGCCCGCTGCGCACGCGCACCGAATCCGAGCTGACGTTGGTGGCGATGAAGTCGCTGCTGCGTGTTGCCGGCCACGGCGACGTCCACGTCGACCTCGTCGCCGCCGGCGACGACTGGCAGGTCGTCGGCTGGCCGTTCGCCGCGCGCGCCGATGCCGAACAGGCACGCGGCCGGCTCGCCGCGCGCGGGCTGCGGCTCGACGTCGTCTCGTTCTGACCGCGCGCGGGCGCTGGCTGGGCCAGGAGGCGCTGCCCGGCCCGGGGGCATGCGGCACGCCCGTCCAGCCAGGGGGCGCTGCCCAGCCCCGCGGCATGCGGCGCCTCCCGCGCCGGTCGGCGCGGAGCGCTTGCTGCGCCCCTTGCCGCGGCCTTTCCGGCGTCACGGCGCGGCGCTCCCGCAGCGCCGCCGCGTCACGCGGCGCCGCCGTCGGCGCGTGCGCATGCCCCCGGCGCTTCGTCAGCGGCAGCCGGCGGCGATGATCGCGTCCCGCACCACCGCGTCCCGCGCAACGCAACCCGCCGCCGATGCCGACCGCCCCGCCCACCGCGCTCTTTCCATCGCCGTCGGCCGGGTTCGACGCGCCGTTCGAGATGCTGGCCGCGTGCCACGACCGCGTCGGCCGCACGCTCGCGCTGCTCGACCGCCTGCGCGACCACCTCCGGCGGCGCGCTGCCGAAGGTGCGGCCGACGTCGTCGACGCCGACGCGCGCCACGCGGCGCGCGACGTGCTGCGCTATTTCGACGTCGCCGCGCCGCACCACCACACCGACGAGGAACGCCACGTGTTGCCGGCGTTGCGCGCCGGCGGCGATGCCGCGCTCGAGTCGCTGGCCGACCGGCTCGCCGGCGACCACGTGGCGATGGCGCAGGCGTGGTCCGACGTCCGCCCGACGCTCGCGGCGATAGCCGACGGCGGTTGGGAGGCGGCGGCGGCCGACGCCGCGTTCGAGCGCTGGGCGGCGTTTGCCGCGCTGTACCGCGACCACGCAAGTGCCGAGGACGACGTCGCCTTTCCGGCGGCGCGACGCGGGCTCGACGATGCCGCGCTCGCGGCGATCGGCGACGAGATGGCGCGCCGCCGCGGCGTGCGCTGACGGCGCCGCAGACCACGGGCCGCCGGCGCCGCGGGCTTACGATCGGCGCCGGCCTGCGCGGCGCGGGCAGCAGCAACGGAGAGGGCCCGATGTCGTCCGGCAAGATCCTCGTCGCCCAGGGTGGCGGGCCGACCGCGGTCATCAACCAGAGCCTGGCCGGCGTCGTCCTCGAGGCGCGCCGCCACCAGTCGATCCGTCGCGTCTATGGCGCGTGCCACGGCGTGCGCGGCATCGTCAACGAGGACTTCGTCGACCTGACGCAGGAGACGAGCCACAACCTCGAGCTCGTCGCCAACACGCCGGCCGCAGCACTCGGCTCGACTCGCGACAAGCCCGACCTCGCGTATTGCCGCGAGATGTTCGAGGTGCTGAAGGCGCACCAGATCGAGCACTTCTTCAACATCGGCGGCAACGACTCGTCCGACACGATCCGCATCGTCGCCGAGGAGGCCGAGCGCGCCGGCTACCCGCTGCGCTGCATCCACATCCCGAAGACGATCGACAACGACCTCGTCCTCAACGACCACACGCCGGGATTTCCGAGCGCGGCGCGCTTCGTCGCCCAGGCGTTTGCCGGGGCGAACCTCGACAACGCGGCACTGCCCGGCGTCTACGTCGGCGTGGTCATGGGGCGGCATGCCGGGTTCCTCACCGCGGCGTCGGCGCTCGGCAAGAAGTTTCCCGACGACGGTCCGCACCTGATCTACCTGCCCGAGCGGCCGTTCGCGATCGACCGCTTCCTGCACAACGTGAAGTCGATGTACGAGCGCCACAAGCGCTGCGTCGTCGCCGTCAGCGAAGGCATCCACGACTCGGCCGGCCGGCCGATCGTCGCCCAGCTCGCGCGCGACCTCGAGTGCGACGCCCACGGCAACGTGCAGCTGTCGGGTAGCGGGCTGCTCGCCGACCTGCTGTGCGAAGAGATCAAGGCGAAGCTGAAGATCAAGCGCGTGCGCGGCGACACCTTCGGCTACTTGCAGCGCAGCTTCGTCGGCTGCGTCAGCGACGTCGATCAGCGCGAGGCGCGCGAGGTCGGCGAGAAGGCGGTGCAGTGGGCGATGTGGGGCACCACCAACGGCTCGGTGTCGATCAAGCGCACCGGGTTCTATTCGGTCGACTACGAGCTGCTGCCGCTGGCCGCGGTGGCCGGCAAGACTCGGACGATGGACGACGAGTTCATCGCGCAGTCGGGCACCGACGTCACCGACGCGTTCCGCCTGTACCTGCGGCCGCTGCTCGGCTCGCGGATGCCGGACGCGTTCCGCCTGCGGCCGAACGCCGTGCCGAAAGTGCTTCGCCCGGATAGCCAGCCTTGACTGCTTAAAGCTGAGTGCCTGGCGAAGGCTCGAGCCCGTCTCGCGGGCCAGGGCTGCGTCCGGACACGCCGACCTGACGGTTCGGGTCGGCGTGCGGCCGTACGGGGCGAGCCGACTCGTGCGACCGACAACAGTGGACTTCGGAGCAGCTGGCGGATGGAGCGCAAAGCGTGTTCCGCATTGCCGCCGCGGTGCTGTGGGAGGCTAGGCCGTGGGTTAACATCACCCACGTTCCATTCCACTACCCATCCCATGCCGTTCACCGCGTCGCTCGACAAAGCCGGCCGCATCAGCCTCCCGAGCGAGGTGCGGCGCCGGCTGAACCTCGTTCCGGGCAGCCGCTTCGAGGTCGACGTGGTTGCCGAGCGCATCGAATTGACGCCGCAGATCGAGGCACCGAGCCTCAAGCGCAAGGACGAGCGACTGGTGCTCGCCGCTACCGGTGCGCGCGTGGATGCCGCCGCTGCGGTCCGCGCCGAACGCGACGCGCAGGCGGAGCGCGGCGGCCGCCGGTGAGCGCGCTGCTCGACACGTCGGTCCTCATCGCATCGCTCGACGAAGACGAACCGCAGCACGAAGCCTCCCACCGCAGGCTCATCGTCGCCACGTGCCACGTCTACCTGCACGCGCTGGCCGAGGCGTTCTCGATCCTCACCGGCGGGCGCCGCGAGCGGCGGGTCGATCCGTCGATCGCCGCCCGGCTGCTGCAGGAGGCCGTCCTGCCGCACGTTCACGTGGTGTCCTTGACGCCGAAGGACCTCTCCGCCGCGTTCGCGCAATGTCAGTCCCGCGGCGTGCGTGGCGGCTCGGTGTACGACTTCCTGCACCTGTGGGCCGCGCGCAAGGCCGGCACCGAGACACTGGTGACGCTGGACCTGCGCCACTTCCAGGCCATTGCGCGCACCGGCGACCCACGCATCGAGGCGCCGTGAGCGAGAGTGCCGGGTCAGTCGCTGCGGGGCTGGCTCGTGGACCTGCATCCCTGTCAGTGCGACCCAGCCGCTCACCCGACGGCACGGCGGTACGGTTCGCTGCTCCAGCAACCGAACGATGACCCGGCGGCGGCGCTGCCGCGTCGGCGGCGATCCCGGTTGCCCAACCTTCTAGACGCGCGTCGGCGCAGACCTGCCCGGTCTAGCCGAGCGCGTCGTTGACCTGCTCGTTGAACTCCGACAGGCTGACCGCGGTATTGACCTCGCGCGGCAGCGCGTCGCGCGCCGAGAACACGCCCATGATGCGGCCGTTGTCGCCGATCACCGGCAGGTGGCGGAAGCCGCGCTCGATCATGATCACCACCGCGTCGGCGACGTGCGTCTCGGGCTTCACGCAATGCGGGTTCGGCGTCATGATCTTCGCCACCGGCGTCGTCGTCGGGTCGAGCGCCTTGGCCAGCAGCCGCGTCATCAGGTCGCGCTCGGTGACGATGCCGAGCAGCGGGCCGCCGTGGTCGACGATCAGCACGCTGCCGCAGTTGGCGCGCGTCATCACGCACGCCGCCTCGTAAGCGCTCGCCGTCGGCGCGAGGCTCACCAGATGGCGCCGCGCCATCGCCTGGAAGATCGTCCGTTCGGCCATCGCTCTCGCTCCTTGGTTCGCGATTCGAATGCACCGCCCCTGGGGCGCGTCAGCGCAGCGCGGCGTTGATCTTCTGCAGCGCCGCGCTGCCCGGGCACAACTGCGCCTCGGCCAGCGTGTTCAACGGCGCGGCGCAGGTGTTGAACGCGGTGTGCAGGTCGGTCGCCAGCGGGTCCATGTACAGGAGACCGGTGACGACCTCGCCGTGCTGTGCGTGGGCGTTCATGTAGGCGAGCGCGGCGAAGCGGTCGGTCGGGTCGTAGTCGGCCTGCAGCTTGCGCAGCCGCAGCATCGTGCCGTCGGCCTGCGGCACCTCGACGACGCCGCCGGGCGCGTAGTCGGCGACGATCTCCTCGCCGGGGGTCATGAAGTCGATGCGGCTCACCGCCTCGTTGTGTTCGCGCACGTAGTCGTAGCTCTTCGTGCTGCCGGCGTGGTTGTTGAACGTCACGCACGGGCTGATCACGTCGATGAACGCCGCGCCGCCGTGGCTCATCGCGCCCTTGATCAGCGGCACGAGCTGCGCCTTGTCGCCCGAGAAGCTGCGCGCGACGAAGGTCGCGCCGAGCTGCAGCGCCAGGCCGACGAGGTCGACCGGGCTGTCGCTGTTGACGACGCCCTTCTTGCTCTTGCTGCCGCGGTCGGCGGTGGCGCTGAACTGGCCCTTGGTCAGGCCGTAGACGCCGTTGTTCTCGACGATGTAGGCCATGCGCACGCCGCGGCGCATCGCGTTGGCGAACTGGCCGAGACCGATCGATGCCGAGTCGCCGTCGCCCGACACGCCGAGGTACAGCAGCGACCGGTTGGCCAGATTGGCGCCGGTCAGCACGCTCGGCATCCGGCCGTGCACGGTGTTGAAGCCGTGGCTCGCGCCGAGGAAGTAGTCGGGCGTCTTGCTGCTGCAGCCGATGCCGCTCATCTTGGCGACGCGGTGCGGCTCGATGTCGAGCTCCCAGCACGCCTGGATGATCGCCGCCGAGATGCTGTCGTGGCCGCAGCCGGCGCACAGCGTGCTGATGCGGCCTTCGTAGTCGCGCCGGGTGTAGCCGACCTTGTTGGTGTGCAGCGTCGGGTGGTGCAGCCGCGGCTTGGCGATGAAGGTCATGCCCGCTCCTGAGTCTTTTCGCTTTGCGACGCCGCCTGCGGCGCCGCCGCGGCGATCGCCTTCCTGATCGCGCCGGCGATGAACCGCGCCGTCACCGGTGTGCCGTCGTAGTGCAGCACCGGCGGCAGCCGGTGCGGGTCGACCTCGAACTCGTTGACGAGCAGCTGCCGCATCTGCGCGTCGCGGTTCTGCTCGACGACGAACACCTGGTCGTGCGCGGCGATGAAGTCGGCCACCGACTGCGGGAACGGGAACGCGCGCAGCCGCAACGCATCGACGTGCACGCCGGCGGCGTCGAGCACGTCGAGCGCTTCGCGCATCGCCGGCGTCGTCGACCCGTAGTAGATGACGCCGAAGCGCGACGGCGCCGTCGCCGTGCGCACTACCGGCTGTGGCACGAGGTCGGCGGCGGTCGCGAACTTCTTCAGCAGCCGCTCCATGTTGTAGATGTAGTCGGGGCCGCGCTCGGAGTACTGCGCGTAGGCGTTGCGCGTCGTGCCGCGGGTGAAGAACGCGCCTTTCGTCGGGTGCGTGCCGGGCAGCGTGCGCCACGGGATGCCGTCGCCGTCGACGTCCTTGTAGCGGCCGAAGTCGCGGCCGGCGTCGAGCTCGGCGGCGGTCATCACCTTGCCGCGGTCGTAGCGCCGCGCGTCGTCCCAGACGAAGGGCTTGCACAGCCGCTGGTTCATGCCGATGTCGAGATCGGTCATCACGAAGACCGGCGTCTGCAGCCGCTCGGCGAGGTCGAATGCCGCGGCGGTCAGCTCGAAGCACTCGTGCGGGTCCTGCGGCAGCACGAGGACGTTCTTCGTGTCGCCGTGCGACGCCCAGGCGCAGATCGTGATGTCGCTCTGCTGCGTGCGCGTGGGCATGCCGGTCGACGGGCCGCCGCGCTGCACGTCGATGATCACGCACGGGATCTCGGCGAAGTGCGCCAGGCCGATGAACTCCTGCATCAGGCTGATGCCGGGGCCCGACGTCGCGGTGAATGCGCGCGCGCCGTTCCAGCCGGCACCGACGACCATGCCGATCGACGCGAGCTCGTCCTCGGCCTGGACGATCGCATAGCGGTGCTGGCCGGTCGCCGGGTCGATGCGGTACTTGTCGCAGTACTTCTGGAACGCCTCGGGGATCGACGACGACGGCGTGATCGGGTACCACGCGGCGACGGTCGCGCCGGCGTAGATGCAGCCGAGCGCTGCGGCGCTGTTGCCGTCGGTGAAGATCTGGTCGCCGACCTTGTCGGAGCGCTGCACGCGCAGCCCAATCGGGTACGGCAGGTGTTCCTTCACGTGGTCGCGGCCGAGGTGCAGCGCGCGGATGTTCGAATCGAGCAGCCGCTCCTTGCCTCGGTACTGCTCGGCGAACAGCGTTTCGAAGACATCGGCGTCGACGTCGAGCAGCACCGACAGCGCGCCGACGTAGATGATGTTCTTGAACAGCTGGCGCTGGCGCGCCTCGGTGTAGTGACGGTTGGCGATCGCCGTCAGCGGCACGCCGATCGTCTGCACGTCGTCGCGCAGCGACCCCGGCGGCAGCGGCCGCGTGCTGTCGTAGAACAGGTAGCCGCCGGGCTCGATCTCGGCCACGTCCTGCGCCCAGGTCTGCGGGTTCATCGCGACCATCATGTCGACGCCGCCGCGCCGGCCGTGATAGCCCTGCTCGCAGACGCGCGCCTCGTACCACGTCGGCATGCCCTGGATGTTGCTCGGAAAGATGTTGCGCGGGCTGACCGGCACGCCCATGCGCATCACCGCCTTGACGAACAGCTCGTTGGCCGACGCCGACCCCGAGCCGTTGACGTTGGCGAACTTGATGACGAAGTCGTTGACCGCCTCGAGGCGGTCGACCGGCTTCAGGCTGGCGGCTTCGAGCGGCGCGTTCATGCGGCGACTCCGGCGGGAACCGCGCCCGAGGCGCGGGAATACGGCCGCGGCGGCGCAGCGGGTGCGCCCGAGCCGGCCTTGGCGGTGATCAGCAGGAACTTCTGCATGTCCCACGCACCGGTCGGGCAGCGCTCGGCGCACAGCCCGCAGTGCAGGCAGACGTCCTCGTCCTTGACCATCACGCGCGCGGTCTTCAGCGTCGCACTGACGTACAGCGGCTGCTCGGGGTGCAGCGACGGCGCCTTCAGCCGGCCGCGCAGGTCGGCCTCGTCGCCGTTGACGGTGAAGGTGATGCAGTCGGTCGGGCAGATGTCGACGCAGGCGTCGCACTCGATGCACAGCTGGTCGGAGAACACCGTCTGCACGTCGCAGTTCAGGCAGCGCTCGGCCTCGCGGAACGCGGTCGCCGCGTCGAAGCCGAGCTCGACCTCGACCTTGATGCTCGCCAGCGCCGCCTCGGCCGCGGCCCAAGGCACCTTGTGGCGCGCATCGTCGCTCGGCGCGTTGGCGTAGCTCCACTCGTGGATGCCCATCTTCTGCGACGCCAGCGTCACCTCCGGCGGCGGGCGCAGCGCCGGCGAGCGGCCCTGCACGAACAGGTCGATCGACAGCGCGGCCTCGTGGCCGTGGGCGACCGCGGTGATGATGTTCTTCGGCCCGAACGCCGCGTCGCCGCCGAAGAACACCCGCGGCTGGGTCGACTGCAGCGTGCGCTCGTCGAGCACCGGCAGCCCCCACTTGTCGAACTCGATGCCGCAGTCGGCCTCGATCCACGGGAAGGCGTTCTCCTGGCCGACCGCGACGAGCACCTCGTCGCAGTCGAGATCGACGTCGGGCTCGCCGGTCGGCACCAGCGAGCGCCGGCCCTTGGCGTCGTACTCGGCGCGGACGATCGAAAAGCGCATCCCGACGAGCCGGCCGCCGTCGTGCAGGAACGCCACCGGCACGTGGTAGTTGAGGATCGGGATGCCTTCGTGCATCGCGTCCTCCTTCTCCCACGGCGAGGCCTTCATCTCGTCGAAGCCCGAGCGGACGACGACCTTGACGTCCTTCGCGCCGAGGCGACGGGCCGAGCGGCAGCAGTCCATCGCGGTGTTGCCGCCGCCGAGGACGATGACCCGCGGCTTGACGCTCGACACGTGGCCGAACGACACCGACGCCAGCCAATCGATGCCGATGTGGATGTCGGCCGCGGCGTCCTGCCGCCCCGGCACGTCGAGGTCGCGGCCGCGCGGTGCGCCGCAGCCGACGAATACCGCATCCCAGTCCTGCGCCAGCAGCTCGCGCATCGAGTCGACGCGCTCGCCGGTGCGCAGCTCGACGCCGGTGTCGACGATCCAGCCGCACTCCTCGTCGATCACCGACTCGGGCAGCCGAAAGCGCGGGATCTGGGTGCGGATGAAGCCGCCGGGCTTGGCCTCGCCGTCGAACACCGTCACCGCGTAGCCCTGCAACGCGAGGTCGCGCGCCGCGGTCAGCGACGCCGGACCGGCGCCGACGCAGGCCACCTTGCGGCCGTTGCGCGGCAGCGGCTGCGGCATCAGCGTGCGCACGCCGTCGCCGTCCTTGAAGTCGGCGGCGACGCGCTTCAGCCGGCAGATCGCCACCGGCTCGGGCCGCGTCGCGCTGGCGCCGGGCACTGCGGCCAGCCCCGGGGCGTTGCCTTCCTCGACGCGGCCGCGGCGGCACGCCGGCTCGCACGGCCGGTCGCAGGTGCGGCCGAGGATGCCGGGAAAGACGTTGCTGACCCAGTTGACCATGTACGCGTCGTCGTAGCGACGCTGCGCGATCAGGCGGATGTACTCGGGCACCGGGGTGTGTGCCGGGCAGGCCCACTGGCAATCGACGACCCGATGGAAATAGGTCGGATCGCTGATGTCGGTCGCTCGCAAGGGTGTCTCCTGTAGGCGCGGTCGGCGCGCGGCGCGACCGACGACGGGGCGGCGCGAGGCCGCGGCGAGGTCGCGGCAGTCTAGTTCGCGGCGGTGCACGCTGCGCAATCGCGCGTTTGACCCGGCGCAAGACGGTGCCAATCTGCGCCGTTGCGGTGCACCCGCACCGCGACGCGGCGCTCGGGCACGGCCTTCCGCGGGCGCTACAGCGCCTTCGTCGCGATGCGGAAGTCCGGGTCCTCGGCGTAGCTCGTCACGTGGAAGCCGAGGCTCTTCATCAGCCGCAGCATCGGCTGGTTGTTGGTCAGGATCAGGCCGACGATCTCGGCGAGCCCCTTGGCGCGAGCGACGTCCATGATCGACAGCATCAGCCGCGAGCCGATGCCCTGGCCCTTCAGCGTGTCGGAGACGACGAGCGAGAACTCGCAGCTCGTCGCGTCGGGGTTGGTCACGTAGCGGCCCACACCGAGGATCTCTTCGGTCTCGACGGCGTGGCCGTCGTCGTCGGTGCGGCGCTGCCGCGTCACCGCGACGAGCGCCATCTCGCGGTCGTAATCGATCAGCGTGAAGCGCGCGAGCATCCGCGACGTCAGCTCGGGCAGGCTGCTCGCAAAGCGGAAATAGCGGCTCTCCGGCGACAGCCCGCGGACGAAGGCCTGCAGCATCTCGGCGTCGTCGGGGTGGATCGGGCGGATCGTGTAGGTGCCGCCGCCGGCCTTCGGGCTCAGCGGCCATTCGCTCTCGAGCCCGGTGGGGTAGGGCAGCACCGCCAGGTGGCCGAACGTGCCCGGCGTCTGCGCCGCGCCGTCGACGATGATCCGCGCGTCGACCGCGACCGCGCCGTGGTCGTCGACGATCACCGGGTTGATGTCCATCT
>CBDUBX010000073.1:0-10764 GCA_965365495.1 uncultured Burkholderiales bacterium | reverse complement strand
CGCACGCTGCCGTCGGCGCGGTCGTAGATCTTCGTGCTCTGGCCGATGAACACGCCCATGCTGACGACCGAGTTCTCCTCGACGACGACGCCCTCGACGATCTCGCTGCGCGCGCCGATGAAGCAGTTGTCCTCGATGATCGTCGGCCCGGCCTGCAGCGGCTCGAGCACGCCGCCGATGCCGACGCCGCCCGACAGGTGGACGTTGCGGCCGATCTGCGCGCACGAACCGACCGTCGCCCACGTGTCGACCATCGTTCCTTCGCCGACCCACGCGCCGATGTTCACGTAGCTCGGCATCAGCACGACGCCGGGGGCGATGTAGGCGCCGCGCCGCGCCACCGCCGGCGGCACGACGCGGATGCCGCTGTCGCGCAACTGCGCGTCGGACCACGCGGCGAACTTCGTCTTCACCTTGTCCCAGAACTGCAGGTCGCCGGCCTGCTGGCGCTGGTTGTCGTGCAGGCGGAAGCTCAGCAGCACCGCCTTCTTCACCCACTGGTGGACGACCCAGTCGCCGACGCCGCGGCGCTCGGCGACGCGCAGCCGGCCGGCGTCGAGCTCGGCGACGACGTGCTCGACCGCTTCGCGCACCGCCGGCGCGTTGACCGCCGAGATTTCGCTGCGCGACTCCCACGCCAGATCGACGACTTGCTGCAGCGCGGTGGTCATGCGGGGCCTCGTTCGGTGGAAGCGCTGTACGCGACGATGCGCTCGGCGGCGTCGACGCAATCGGCAAGCGGCGCGACGAGCGCCAGCCGCACGCGCCCGGCGCCTGGGTTGGCCACCGCGCCGCCGGGCAGCGGCGCGGCGCGCGCGAGCAGGCTGCCCGGCAGCACGTGGACATTGTATTGAGCGAGCAGTCCGCGGGCCCACGCAACGTCGTCGCCGACGGCGCCTGGCGCGTCGCCGCTGCGGCCGGGCACGCCGGCCCACAGATAGAAGCCGGCGTCGGGACGCTGCACGTCGAGCACGCGCTCGAGCCGCGGCACGACGGCGTCGAACTTCGCGCGGTACGCCGCGCGGTTGGCGACGACGTGGTCTTCGTCGGCCCACGCCGCGGCGCTGGCGCGCTGCACCAGCGGCCCCATCGCGCTGCCGTGGTAGGTGCGGTAGAGGCGAAACGCGTCGATCAACCGCCGGTCGCCGGCGACGAAGCCCGACCGCAGCCCGGGCACGTTGCTGCGCTTGCTGAGGCTCGTGAACATCACGAGCCGCGCGCAGTCGTCGCGGCCGAGCGCGCGCGCCGCGCTGAGGCTGCCGAGCGGCGGGCCGCTGTCGTCGTCGAACCAGATCTCGGAGTAGCACTCGTCGCTGGCGATCGCGAAGCCGTGGCGGTCGGCGAGCTCGAACAGGCGCCGCCATTCGGCCAGCGGCATCACCGCGCCGGTTGGGTTGCCGGGGCTGCAGACGTAGACGAGCTGCGTGCGCGCCCACGTCGCGTCGTCGACCGCGTCCCAGTCGGCGGCGTAGCGCCGCGCCGGGTCGCTCGGCACGAACGCGACATCGGCGCCGGCGAGCAGCGCCGCACCTTCGTAGATTTGATAGAACGGGTTCGGGCAGACGACGACCGCACCCGGCCGGTCGCCGTCGACGACGGTCTGCGCGAACGCGAACAGCGCTTCGCGCGAGCCGTTGACCGGCAGGATTTGCGACGCCGGGTCGAGCGCCACGCCGTAGCGGCGTTCGACCCAGCCGCCGATCGCGTCGCGCAGCGCCGGCTCGCCGACCGTCGCCGGGTACGACGCCAGCGCCGGCAGCGCCGCGAGCAGCGCGTCGCCGATCAGCGCCGGCGCCGCGTGCTGCGGCTCGCCGATGCCCAGGTGAACCGGCCGGTGTGCCGCCGACGGCACGACGCCGCGCGTCAGTTCGCGCCAACGCTCGAACGGGTACGGCTGCAGGCGCGCGAGGCGGGGGTTCATCCGAAAGATCGGAGCCGCGCTACAGCCGTCCGACGCAGCGCTGCGCGCCGCAGCGGCACGCCAGGCGGCCTTCGTGGTGCGTCTCGCCGTAGTTGACGGTGATCTCCTCGCCGCGGGCGATCGCGCGCAGCGCGTAGAACTCGACGCGGCCGTTGCGGATCGTCAGCCGCGCGTTCGGCGCGCAGCTGTGGTTGACGTAGCGCATCGGGTCGGTCGAGCGGCTGAAGTCGATCGCTCGCCTGGCCGACAGCTCGACGATCATGATCCGTTCGCTGCGGGTGGCGCGGATGCGCGCGTCGGCGACGCTAATCGATTCGCCGCGGATCTCGCCGATCTTGCGCCGCGCCGGCACGCCCTCGGCGGCGAACGCGCCGCGGCCGTCGATCGCGCTGGCGGCGACGTCGACGGCGTATTTCTGGTACGCCGGGCGCGACGGCGCGGCGGCGGTCGCGGCAGCGCCGTTCGTCGCGTCGGCCGAGCCGTCGACCACGCGTCGGGTCACTCGCCGGGCAGATCGACGCGCGGCGCCGGCGTCCAGCCGTCGGCGCGGTGCTCGGCGGTGACGAAGGTGCGGATGCCGCCGCGCACGAACCAGTCGGCGTGGATCCGCGCGTAACGTGGCGCGATCGCCGCGACGAGGTCCGACAGGATCGCGTTGGTCACCGCTTCGTGGAACGCGCCTTCGTTGCGGTAGCTCCAGAAGTACTGCTTCAGGCTCTTCGTCTCGACGCACCATCGGTCGGCGACGAGGTCGATCGTGAAGTGCGCGAAGTCGGGCTGGCCGGTCAGCGGGCACAGACACGTGAACTCGGGGACGTCGAAGCGGATGCGGTAGTCGCGCTCGGGAGCCGGGTTCGCGAACGCCTGCAGTTCGCGGCTCGGGCGCGTCGGCGCTTGCGCGGGAGCGACGCGCTGCGGCGGCGTGCGCAACGGACGGGCGGGCTTCTTCGAAGGCATCGGAAAGGGGCGCGAGGCGGGTCGCGACGACGGCGCAAAGGTGCGCACCAGCGGTCGGTCGCCGAAGCGCCGATGCTATCATCCGGCCCGTCCTGCGCTCCATTGCCGAGCGCGTTTTTCTTTACGAATCAACGACTTGGCGGCGTGAGGCGGCTTCAGTCGTCGCCCGGCATGCGCCTTTCCACGATCAAGCTCGCGGGCTTCAAGTCCTTCGCCGAGGCGACGACGTTGACCTTGCCCGGCCAGCTCGTCGGCGTCGTCGGGCCGAACGGCTGCGGCAAGAGCAACATCATCGACGCGGTGCGCTGGGTGCTCGGCGAGAGCAAGGCCAGCGAGCTGCGCGGCGAGTCGATGCAGGACGTGATCTTCAACGGCTCGGGCCAGCGCAAGCCGGCGGCGCGCGCGAGCGTCGAGCTCGTGTTCGACAACACGGCGGCGCGCGCCGGCGGCCAGTGGAACGCCTACGCCGAGATCGCCGTGAAGCGCACGCTGACGCGCGACGGCACGAGCAGCTACTACATCAATCAGCAGCCGGTGCGGCGGCGCGACGTGCAGGACGTGTTCCTCGGTACCGGGCTCGGCCCGCGCGCCTACGCGATCATCGGCCAGGGGACGATCAGTCGGATCATCGAAAGCCGGCCCGAGGAGCTGCGGCTGTTCCTCGAGGAGGCCGCCGGCGTCAGCAAGTACAAGGAACGCCGCCGCGAGACCGAGAACCGGCTGAAGGACACGCGCGACAACCTCACGCGCGTCGAAGACATCCTGCGCGAGCTGACCTCCCAGCTCGACAAGCTCGAGTCGCAGGCCGAGGCCGCGGGCCGCTGGCACGCGCTGACCGACGCGGCGACGCAGGCGCGGCAGCGGTTGTGGTTCATGCGCCAGCGCGACGCCGAGCGCGATGCCGAACGCCTGCAGCGCGCCGAAGCCGCGGCCGAGAACGCGCTGCAGTCGCGCCTGTCCGAGCTGCGCGCGGCCGAGGCGCGGCTCGACGCGCTGCGCCAGTCGCAGTACGCGGCCAACGACACGCTGCACGCGCGCCAGGGGGCGCTCGGCAGCGCCGCGCTGGCGGTCAGCCGGCTCGAGGAGCGGATCCGCTGGATCGCCGAATCGCGCCAACGCGCGCAGCAGCGGCTCGTGGAATTGCGCGCGCGGCACGACACCTGGACCGCCCGCCGTGCCGACGCCGACGCTGCGCTCGCCGACCTCGCGCCGGCGATCGCCGCGGCCGACGCCGACGCCGCGCGGCTGACCGGCGACGCCGACGCGCAGGCGCAGTCGCTGCCGGCGCTCGACGCCGCCTGGCGCGACGCGCAGGCCGCCGGCGCGCAGCAGCGATCCGAAGTCGCAGCGGTGCAGCAGCAGTTGCAACTGCTGGCCGCCGAAGGCCGCCATGCCGACGAGCAGCAGCGTCAGCTCGCGCAGCGGCGCGAACGGCTGCTGCAAGAGCAGCGCGGGCTCGAGCGGCCGGACGCGGCGCGGCTCGAAGCGCTGGCGTCGCAGGAAGCCGCCGCCGTGGCCGCGCGCGACGCCGCCGACGCCGAGCTCGCGAGCTGCGACGCGCAGCTGCCGCAGGTCGACGACGCGCGCCGCGCCGCGCACGCCACGGCGCAGCGCGAGGCCGCCAAGCTCGAGCAGGTCGGCGCGCGGCTGCACGCGCTGCGTGCGTTGCAGGACAAGGTGCGCGTCGCCGCCAAGCTGCAGCCGTGGCTCGACCGCCAGGGGCTCGCCGGCCGGCCGGCGCTGTGGACCCGGCTGCACGTCGAGCCAGGGTGGGAGAACGCGGTCGAAGCGGCGCTGCGCGAGCGGCTGCACGCGCTGCCGGTCGGCCGCCTCGACACGCTCGCCGGTTTCGTCGCCGACCCGCCGCCGGCGCGGCTCGCGTTCTACGCCGACGCTGCGGTGGCCGCCGCGCCCGCACCGGCCGCCGCGCATGCGCTGCCGCGGTTGGCGTCGCGGCTGCGCGTCGGCGACGCGGCGCTGGCCGCGCTGCTCGACGACTGGCTCGTCGGCGTGTGGTGCGCCGAATCGATCGAGTCGGCGCTGGCGGCGCGCGCGCAGCTCGGCGCCGGCGAAACGGTGCTGACGCGCGACGGCCACGCGGTCGGTCGCGAGGCGGTCGCGTTCTACGCCGCCGACAGCGAGCAGGCCGGGATGCTGGCGCGCGCGCAGGACATCGAGAACCTCGACCGCGAACAGCGCGCGCAGGCGCTGATCGCCGACGAGGCACGCGCGGCGGCGGTGCGTCTGGACGCGCGATATGCCGACGCGGCGCTGCGGCTGCAGGCGGCGCGCCGCGCCGCCGCCGAAGCGCAACAGCGCGCGCACGCGGTCCACGTCGAACGCTTGCGGCTGACGCAGCAGGCCGACGCGGCGACCGTGCGCCACGGCCGGCTCGACGACGAGCTCGCCGAGATCGCGACGCTCGACGCCGCGCTCGCCGAGCGGCGCGACGCGGCGCAGTCGCGGTTCGACGCGCTCGACGCCGAACTGGCCACCGCGCAGCAACGCCATGCCGAGCTCGACGACGCGACCCACGCCGCCGAGCGCGCGCGCGACGACGCGCGGCGGCAGCAGCGCGACCTCGAACGCCGCGCGCACGAGGCGCAGCTGCAAGCGCGCACGCTGGCCGCGCGGCGCGACGCGCTGCAGCGCGACATCGCCGCCGCGACCGAGCAGCTGGCCGCCGATGCCGACGCCGCGGCGGCGCTCGAGCTCGAAGTCGCCACCGCCGACGACACGACCGAACAGGCGGCGCTGCAGCAGGCGCTGGCCGAACGGCTCGACGCCGAGCAGGCCCTCGGCGCGGCGCGCAGCGTCTACGACGACCTCGGGCTTCAGATGCGTCGCGCCGACGAGGAGCGGCTGCAGCACGAACGCAGCCTCGACCCGCTGCGCGAGCAGATCACGCGCGCCCAGCTCGATCGCCAGGCGGCGCAGCTCGGCGCGGCGCAGTTCGCGGCGCAGCTCGCCGACGCCGGCGTCGACGTCGCCGCTCTGGCGCGCGACGTCGACGCCGAGACCGACCGCGCACGGCTCGCACCGAAGGCGCTGCAGGCCGAGATCGACCGCCTCGAACGCGACATCGCCGCGCTCGGCGCGGTCAACCTCGCGGCGCTCGACGAGCTCGTCGCGTCGCGCGAACGCAAGGCGTTCCTCGACGCGCAGAACGCCGACCTGCAAGACGCGATCCGCACGCTCGAAGGCGCGATCCACACGATCGACGTCGAAACGCGCGAACTGCTCGGCGACACGTTCGCGCAGGTCGACGCGCACTTCGGCCGGATGTTCCCTCAGCTCTTCGGCGGCGGCACCGCAAGGCTCGTGATGACCGGCGGCGAGATCCTCGACGCCGGCGTGCAGGTGATGGCGCAGCCACCCGGCAAGAAGAACAGCACGATCCACCTGCTGTCGGGCGGCGAGAAGGCGCTCGCGGCGATCGCGCTGGTGTTCGCGATCTTCCAGCTGAACCCGGCGCCGTTTTGCCTGCTCGACGAGGTCGACGCGCCGCTCGACGACGCCAACACCGACCGATACTGCAAGCTCGTCACCGAGATGAGCGCCGGCACGCAGTTCCTGTTCATCAGCCACAACAAGATCGCGATGGAAATGGCCGAGCAGCTCGTCGGCGTGACGATGCAGGAGCAGGGCGTGTCGCGGATCGTCGCCGTCGACCTCGGCGCGGCGACGCGGCTGGCCGAAGCGGCGTGACCCGGCGATGGCCGACGAGCTGACGCTCGGCGCGGCGCTGGCGATCGTCGGCGCGCTGCTCGTCGTCGTGCTCGTCGTCCACGGCGGGTGGCGGCTGCGTCGTCTGCGCGAGCAGCGCGCGGTCGACGCGCGCGCCGCCGCAGCCGCGGCGCGGATCGAGCCGACGCTCGGCGACGGCGCGGCCGGCGGCGTCGGCGACGGCGTCGACGACGAGCCCGCCGCGCTGCGCGCCACGCCGCGCCGCGTGCCGCGGATCGACGCGCTGATCGACGCGATCGTGCCGTTGACGCTCGACGCGCCGATCGCCGGCGCCGCGGTGCTGGCGCACCAGCCGGGCAGCCGCCGCGCCGGCAGCAAGCCGTTGTACGTCGAGGGACGCGACGCGGCGACCGGCCGCTGGGAGCCGATCGCCGCCGACGGCCGATACGACGAACTGCAGGCCGGCGTGCAGCTCGCCAACCGCAGCGGCGCGCTCGGCGAGATCGAGTACTCGGAGTTCGTGCAGAAGGTGCAGGCGATGGCCGACGCGATCGGCGCCCACGCCGACTTCCCCGACATGCTCGACGTCGCCGCGCGCGCCAAGGAGCTCGACGCGCTGACGAGCCCGCTCGACGCGCAGCTGACGGTGCGGCTGCGGGCGCGCGGCGCGGCGTGGTCGTGGCCGTACCTGCAGCAGGTGGCGCATCGCCAGGGCTTCGTCGCCGGCGCGGTGCCGGGGCGACTCGTCGTCGCCGGCGCCGAGGAAGGCGACCCGCCGGTGCTCGTGCTGGCAATCGACGCGCAGGCGGCGCTGGCCGACGAGCCGCTGGCCAACGCCGTCGACGAGTGCGCGCTGTCGCTCGACGTCGCGCAGACGCCGGCGGCGGCCGAGCCGTACCCGGCGTGGCACCGTGCCGCGACGCAACTCGCCGACGACCTCGACGCGACGCTCGTCGACGACGGCGGCCGGCCGGTGACGCTGCACGCGTGGGCGACGATCGGCGCCGAGCTCGACACGCTGTACCGCCGGCTCGAAGCGCTCGACCTCGCCGCCGGCTCGGCGGCGGCGCGCCGGTTGTTCAGCTGACGGGCCGACGGTGGCCCCGCGCTCGAACGCCACCGTGCGCGCCGCCGAGCTGCGCGCGCAGCTGCACCACCACGCGCACCGCTACTACGTCCTCGACGACCCGGAGATCGCCGACGCCGACTACGACCGGCTGTACGCCGAGCTGCAGGCGATCGAGGCCGCGCACCCGGAGCTCGTCGCCGCCGACTCGCCGACGCAGCGCGTTGGCGGCGCGGTCGCTCCCGGCTTCGCGCCCGTGCGCCACGCGCTGCCGATGCTGAGCATCCGCACCGAGACCGACACGACCGAAGCCGGCGCGCAGGCGTTCGACTCGCGCGTGCGCCGCGAACTCGAACTCGACGCCGACGCGCCGCCGGTCGCGTACTGCGCCGAACTGAAGTTCGACGGCCTCGCGATCTCGCTGCGCTACGAGTCCGGCTCGCTGGTGCAGGCGGCGACCCGCGGCGACGGCGCGGTCGGCGAGGACGTGACCGCCAACGTGCGCACGATCGGCGCGGTGCCGCTGCGGCTGCGTTTGGCCGGCGGTGCCACGCCGCCGCCGCTGCTCGAAGTGCGCGGCGAGGTCTACATGCGCCGCGACGACTTCGAGCGGATGAACGCCGCGCAGCGCGAGCAAGGCGGCAAGACCTTCGTCAACCCGCGCAACGCCGCCGCCGGCGCGCTGCGCCAGCTCGACCCGGGCGTCACCGCGTCGCGCCGGCTGCGCTGGTTCGCGTGGGGCGTCGGTGCGGTCGACGGCTGGCCGCTGCCGGCGCGCCACAGCGACGTGCTGGACGCGCTCGCCGGCTTCGGCCTGCCGGTCGCCGCCGAGCGCGCGGTGGTCCACGGCGGCGACGAACTCGCCGCGTTCCACCGCCGCGTCGCCGAGCGGCGCGACGCCTTGCCTTTCGACATCGACGGCGTCGTCTACAAGGTCGACTCGCTGGCGCTGCAGCAGCGGCTGGGCACGGTGTCGCGCGAGCCGCGCTGGGCGGTGGCGCACAAGTACCCGGCGCAGGAGCAGGCGACGACGCTCGTCGGCATCGACGTCCAGGTCGGCCGCACCGGCAAGCTGACGCCGGTGGCGCGGCTCGAGCCGGTGTTCGTCGGCGGCACGACGGTGACCAACGCGACGCTGCACAACCGCTTCGAGCTGCGCCGCAAGGGGGTTCGCGTCGGCGACCGCGTCGTCGTGCGCCGTGCCGGCGACGTGATCCCCGAGGTCGTCGGCCGTATCGGCCACGCGCCGCGCGTGCCGTACGTGCCGAACTTCCACCTGCCGCGGCGCTGCCCGGTGTGCGGCAGCGACGTCGTCCGCGAGAAGGGCGGCGTCGACCATCGCTGCAGCGGCGGGCTCGTCTGCGCGGCGCAGCGCAAGCAGGCGCTGCTGCACTTCGCCGGGCGGCGCGCGATGGACATCGAAGGGCTCGGCGACAAGCTCGTCGAGCAACTCGTCGATGGCGGCGTCGTGCGCTCGCTGCCCGACCTGTACGCGCTGACCGCCGAGCGGCTGGCCGCGCTCGACCGCATGGCCGACAGGAGCGCGGCCAACGTCGTCGCCGCGATCGACCGCAGCCGGCGCACGACGCTCGCGCGCTTCCTCTACGCGCTCGGCATCCGCCACGTCGGCGAGACCACGGCGAAGGACCTCGCGCGCCACTTCGGCGGCGACGTCGACGCGCTGATGGCCGCGTCGGCCGACGAGCTGCTCGCGGTGCGCGACGTCGGCCCGGCGGTCGCCGCCGCGATCCGCGCGTTCTTCGACGAGCCGGGCAACCGCGACGTCGTCGCGCGGCTGCGCGCGGCGGGGGTCGTGTGGCCCGCCGATGCCGCGCACGCCGGCGACTCGGCGGCGGCCAAGCCGCTCGCCGGCAAGTCGCTCGTGCTCACCGGAACGCTGCCGACGCTCGGCCGCGACGCCGCGCGCGACCTGATCGAAGCCGCCGGCGGTCGCGTGAGCGGCGCGGTGTCGAAGAAGACCGACGTCGTCGTGGCCGGCAGCGACGCCGGTGCCAAGCTCGCGAAGGCGCTCGCGCTCGGCGTGACGGTCGTCGACGAAGCCGGGCTGCGCGCGCTGATCGCCGGCGGCGGCTGACCCGTGACGCCGCGGCGCCGGCGCGGTGACGCCCGCGCAGCGGCGGCATCGGCGGGCGCGGGCCGGCGTCACCGCGCATTCGGCAATGCGCTTGCACGCGGTTCGGCACCGCGCAGGCCACCGCAGGCAGCGCGGACAAGTCCGCTGGCGACCGCGGTGGCGGCGTGCTGCAATCGCCGCCGTCGCCCGTCGCCCATACATGGAGAGCCGCCATGCCTGACCAGCCGTCGTCCCTGCCGTCCGCCGCCGCCCTCGCCGTTGTCGGCGCTGCGCTGTTCGCCATCGCCGCACCCGCTGCGGCGGCGTGTCTGTCGGATGCCGACGTCGCCGCGCTCGACGCCGCTTACACCGCGAAGACGCCGGCGGTGAACCCGACCGCGCTGGCGCCGGCCGACGGCGAGTGCACGCGTGCCAAGCTGAACCGGCTGCTGCAGTCGCGCCACGGCGCGCCAGTCGGCTACAAGGCCGGGCTGACCAACCCCGCGGTGCAGAAGCGCTTCAACCACGACGCGCCGGTGTGGGGCACGCTGTACGCGCCGATGCTGCTCGCCGACGGCGCGACGGTCGACGCGGCGTTCGGCGCGCGGCCGCTGTTCGAGGCCGACATGCTGGTGCGCGTCGCCGACGCGTCGATCAACGCCGCGAAGACGCCGGCCGACGTGCTCGCCGCGGTCGACCAGGTGATCCCGGCGATCGAGCTGCCCGACCTCGTCGTGCAGGCGCCGGGTCAGCTCAACGGCGCGGCGATCGCCGCGATCAACGTCGGCGCGCGCTGGTTCGTGATGGGCGCGCCGCTGGCGGTGCCGGTGACGCGCGGCGAGCGCTGGCAGTGGCTCGGTGCGCTCGAAGCGATGGTGCCGATCGTCAAGGTCGGCGGCAGCGAGGTCGACCGCGGCCGCGGCAGCGACGTCCTTGGCCATCCGCTGAACGCGGTGACGTGGCTCGTTCAGGACCTGGCGCGACACGGGGTCGCGCTGAAGCCCGGCGACCTCGTGAGCCTCGGATCGTTTTCGAAGCTGCACCCGCCCAAGCCGGGCA
>CBDUBX010000072.1:0-10895 GCA_965365495.1 uncultured Burkholderiales bacterium | reverse complement strand
CCTTCACGGTCTTGATGCGCTCGCCGATCATCCGCCGGTCGAGCTCGATCTGCGCCTCGCCGGGGCCGCCGCGGCCGCCGATGCCGCCCTGTTGGCGTTCGAGGTGGCTCCAGCGCTTGACGAGCCGCGTCGCGACGTACTGCAGCCGCGCCAGTTCGACCTGCAGCTTGCCCTCGTGGCTCTGCGCGCGCTCGGCGAAGATGTCGAGGATCACGCCGGTGCGGTCGGCGACGGCGACGCCGAGGTGGCGTTCGAGGTTGCGCTGCTGCGCCGGGCTCAGCGTCTGGTCGAAGATCACGCCGGCGGCGTCGTGCTGCGCCACCAGCGCCTTGATCTCGTCGGCCTTGCCGCTGCCGACGAACAGCGCCGGGTCGGGCGCGCGCCGGCGCGCGACGACGCGCGCAACCGCGATGTCGCCGGCCGACTGCGCAAGCAGCGCGAGCTCGTCGAGCGTCGGGTCGAACGGCGTGCCGTTGCCGAGGTCGACGCCGACGAGCACCGCGCGCGTCGCACCGGCCGCGTCGGCCGACGACGCGGCAAGGGTCGGAGGGAAATCAGCCACCGCGGGCGCCGTCGCGCAGCGCCGCGTCAGGCCGCCGGCTGCTCACCGCTTTCGGCGACGTGGAAGTTGACGGCGCGGCTCGGCACGACGGTGGAGATCGCGTGCTTGTAGACCATCTGGGTGACGGTGTTGCGCAGCAGCACGACGTACTGGTCGAACGATTCGATGTGGCCTTGGAGCTTGATGCCGTTGACGAGGTAGATCGACACCGGCACGTGTTCCTTGCGCAGCAGGTTCAGAAAGGGGTCCTGCAGAAGTTGGCCCTTGTTGCCCACGATATGCTCCGTGTTGAGTCGTGCAAGCCGGCCACCTTATCACAGGGGGTTGCAGCGACCGCGCTGTGCCGCCGGGTAGCCCTGCGCCTCACGGTTGCTTCGCGTCGTAGGGGTTGCGCGCCGAGCGCATCTCGATGCGCACCGGCGTGCCGACGAGCTTGTAGTGGTCGCGTAGCCGGCCCTCGAGATAGCGCTTGTAGCTGTCGGTCACGTGGTCGAGCGACGTGCCGTGGATCACGACCAGCGGCGGGTTCATGCCGCCCTGATGTGCGTAGCGCATCTTCGGCCGGAACCGCCCGGCGCGCTGCGGCGCCTGGTGCGCCGCAGCGTCGTGCACGAGCCGCGTCAGCACCGGCGTCGTCATCTTGATCGTCGACGACGCGTGCGCCTGCAGCACCGCCTTCCACACCGCCGACAGCCCCTGGCGGCGCAGCGCCGAGATCGGCAGCACCGGCGCGTACTTCATGAATGCGAGCCGCGACTCGATCGACCGCTGCAGCATCTGCCGGCCGTAGTCGTCGGTCGCGTCCCACTTGTTGACGGCGACCACGACCGCGCGCCCCGACTCGACGATGTAGCCGGCGATGTGCGCGTCCTGCTCGCCGATGCCTTGCACCGCGTCGACGAGCAGCAGCACGACGTTGGCGTCGGCGATCGCCTGCAGCGTCTTGACGACCGAGAACTTCTCGACCGCTTCGAACACGCGGCCCTTGCGCCGCAGCCCGGCGGTGTCGATCAGCTCGAAGCGCCGCCCGGCGCGCTCGAACGGCACGACGATCGCGTCGCGCGTCGTCCCGGGCTGGTCGAACGCGACGAGCCGGTCTTCGCCGAGCCAGGCGTTGATTAGCGTGCTCTTGCCGACATTCGGCCGGCCGGCGACCGCCAGCCGCACCGGGCGGTCGGAGGCGTCGGCCGCGTCATCGGCCGCGTCGTCGTCGTCGCCGCCGGGCAGCCCGTCGAGCGCCGCTTCGAGCAGGCTACGAATCCCCTGCCCGTGCGCGGCCGAGACCGGGTGCGGGTCGCCGATGCCGAGCTCGTGGAATTCGCCGAGCCGCGGCGAGTCGATCATGCCCTCGGCCTTGTTCGCCGCGAGCAGCACCTTCTTGTGCTGGCTGCGCAGGAAGCGCGCAATGTCGTGGTCCTGCGCCGACAGCCCGGCGCGGACGTCGACGACGAAGATCACCGCGTCGGCTTCGGCCACCGCCTGACGCGTCTGGCGCGCCATCTCGGCGACGACGCCGGTGGGCTTGTCGGGCTCGAAGCCGCCGGTGTCGACGACGATGAACTCGCGCGGCCCGAGCTTGGCGTCGCCGTAGTGGCGGTCGCGGGTCAGCCCGGCGAAGTCGGCGACGATCGCGTCGCGGCTCTTCGTGATGCGGTTGAACAGCGTCGACTTGCCGACGTTGGCGCGGCCGACGATCGCGACGACGGGTTTCACGGCGCTCGCTGGGCGGCGGACGGCGGCGTCACGACGGGGCCGCCGCAGCGGCTCACTCGGGACGGAACGCGAACAACCCGCCGCCCTGTGTCGTCACGAGCAGCGTGCCGCCGGCGGCCACCGGCGCGCCGTGGATCGGTGTGCCGTCGGTGGCGGCGCGCAGTTGCAGTTCGCCGCTGGCCGTCGACAGGAAGTGGACGTAGCCCTCGGCGTCGCCGAATACGACCACCGGTCCGACCGCCAGCGCGCCGCCGAGCCCGCGGCGCAACAGGTTCTCGTGGGTCCACAGCACGTCGCCGGTGGTCGCGCTCCAGCCGGACACGCGGTCGCTGGCGTCTGCGCCGAACACGCCCTGGCCGTCGGCGGCGACGGCGTCGGTGCCGCCGAGGTTGCGCGTCCACAGCAGCACGCCGCGCGCCGCGTCGGCGCACGCGACCGCGGCCTGGAAGGCGCGCGCACACAACCGGTCGCCGACGCGTGCCGCCGGGCCGACGAGGTCGGCCAGCCGTTCGACCTCATTGGTGCCGCGCGGCGATGCCAGCGACACCTCCCAGCGCAGCGTGCCGCGCAGCGGGTCGATGCCGGCGAGCCGCGGCCCCTGGCCGACGACGAGCGTGTCGCCGACCGCCGTCAGCACGCCCGGCTGCGCCAGCGTCAGCGCGTCGCCGGGGCGTTGCATCGACCACAGCCGGCGGCCGTCGACCGCGTCGAACGCGTGCACTGCGCGGTCGACGCCCATCACGAACACGCGCTCGCCGGCGACCAGCGGCGGCGTGACCACCGCCGACGGCACGCGCTTGCGCCACACCTCGCGGTCGCCGTCGAAGGTGACGACTTCGTTGGCGCGTGTGACGACGCTGGTGTGGCGGCCGTCGCTGCCGGCGCCGGCCGACACCTTCGTGCCGACACTGGCGCGCCAACGCACCGCGCCACTGTCGAGCGCGAGCGCGGCGACATCGCCGTCGGGCGTGGCGACGAACACCGTGTCGCCGCGCACGGCCGGCGACAGCAGCGTCGGCGGCGGCGGCGACGAGAACCAGCCGAAGCCGGGCAGCGACGACGATCCGCCGCCGCCGAGCTTCACGCTCCACACCAGCCGCGCGGCGATCTTGGGCGTGTAGCTTTCGAGCGGTGCGGGCTTCGGCGCATCCGACGCGCAGCCGGCGAGCAGCGCCGCCGACGCCGCCAGCGCCGCGCAGCGGTGGCCGAGCGTCACGGCTGCCGCCCCGCGACCGTCGCCGATGCCGCCGACGCCGCCGGCGCCGCGCCAAGCGCAGTGAGCTTGGCGTCGACGATGCGGCGGTAGTCGTCGTCGGCGGGCAGCGCCTGCCAGGCTTGCTGGTACGCCGCTTTCGCGGCGTCGGCCTGGCCTTGCAGCGCGAGGACGTCGCCGCGGCGGTCGGCGACGAGGCCGGCGAACGCGTCGGCGTCGGCCGCGTCGAGTGTCTTCAGCGCAGCGGCGTAGTCCTTGGCCTCGGCCTGCAGCGCGGCCAGACGCAGCCGCGCGACGGTGCGCAGCTCGGCTTCGACGGCGTGCTCGCCGACCCACGCGAGCGTCGTCGACGCGGCGTCGGCGTGGCCGGTGTCGTGCTGCGCGCGCGCGGCGAGCAGCCCGGCGTGGGCCGCGTACGCGGTGCGCGGGAAACGGTCCTTCAAGTCACCGAAAACGCGGCCGACGCGGTCGGCGTCGCCAGCCAGCGCCGCGCGCTCGACCTCGTCGAACATCGTGCCGGCCTTGGCCGCCTGGTCGCGCTGCCACCAGGCGTAGCCGTTGTACGCCGCATAAGCGGCGAGCAGCGCGATCAGCACCCAGGTGACGAGGTTGCCGTATTGCTTCCAGAACGCCTTGATCGCGTCGAGCTGTTCCTGCTCCTGCAGGTCGAGTTGGGTGGCCATGCGGGAGGACGTTGCGGCGCTTCGGCGAAGCCGGCGATTATGCGGTGCGCAGGCGGCTCGCCAACGCGTCGACGTCGGCCAACGGCACGCGCAACTGTTCGGCCGCGGCGTCGCGCAGCGGCTTGACCGCGACCTCACCGACAGCGACTTCGTCGTCGCCGAACACCAGCGCCCAGCGCGCGCCGCTCGCGTCGGCGCGGCGGAACTGCGCCTTCATGCTGCCCAGGCCGTCGCGGCCGGCGGCGTGCATCACGACCGCGAGCCCGCGGTCGCGCAGCGCGTCGACCAGCGGCAGCGCGACCGCCTGCGCCGCGACCGACGGCACGACGGCATAGGCGTCGGCCGGCTCCGTGGGCGGCTTGACGCCCGACTGCGCGAGCAGGTCGAGCACGCGCTCGACGCCGAGCGCCCAGCCGATGCTCGGCGTCGGCTTGCCGCCGATCAGCTCGAACAAGCCGTCGTAGCGCCCGCCGCCGCACACCGTGCCCTGCGCGCCGAGCCGGTCGGTGACCCATTCGAAGACCGTGAGGTTGTAGTAGTCGAGGCCGCGGACGAGCCGCGGGTTCACGCGGTACGGCTGGCCGGCGGCGTCGAGCAGTGCGCAGACCGCGTCGTGGTGCGCGCGCGATGCCGCACCGAGATGGTCGAGCAGCCTTGGCGCGGCGTCGATCAGCGGCTGCATCGCCGGGTTCTTGCTGTCGAGGATGCGCAGCGGGTTGGTGTGCAGCCGGCGCGTGGCGTCGGCGTCGAGCGCGTCGCGGTGCGCCGCGAAGTACTCGACGAGCGCGGCGCGGTGCGCCCGGCGCTCGTCGGACTGGCCGAGGCAGTTGATGTCGAGCCGCACGTCGACGAGGCCGAGGTCGCGCCACAGCGCGCGGCACATCAGGATCACCTCGGCGTCGACGTCGGCGCCGGCGTGGCCGAGCGCCTCGACGCCGACCTGGTGGAACTGGCGGTAGCGGCCGCGCTGCGGGCGCTCGTGGCGGAACATCGGGCCGACGTAGTACAGCCGCTTGCCGCCGTCGTGCAGCAGCGAGTGCTCGATCGCCGCGCGGACGACGCCGGCCGTGCCTTCCGGCCGCAACGTCAGCGCGTCGCCGTTCATCGCGTCGACGAACGAGTACATCTCCTTCTCGACGATGTCGGTGACCTCGCCGATGCCGCGAACGAACAGCGGCGTCGGCTCGACGATCGGCAGCCGCACGTTCGCGTAGCCGTAGCGCCGCATCAGCGCGCGCACGGTGTCGTCGAACCACTCCCAGCGCGCCGAATTCGGCGGCAGGATGTCGTTCATGCCTTTGACGGCGCGGATCGGGTCGGGCATCGGGTGGGTGGCTGTGCTTGGATTCATACACCGCAAAGGCGCGGAGAACGCGGAGGGAAGGAAAGCGAAGAACCCTTGGCTGTCTTTCCTGGCTTCTCTCCGCGTCCTCCGCGCCTCCGCGGTGAGTGGTTGCGTGTTGCCGCAACCGACGAAGGCGATCTACCGCGGCTACGCGGAGAACACGTAGTTCAGAGAGGCCCGGCAAACATCCGCCTGCTCCGTGCCCTTTGCGGCCGACTGCGTTCTCTGCGCTCTCTGCGTTCTCTGCGCCTCTGCGGCGATAGCGGCGTCACGCGTCACCCCACTACCGCCCCACCGAAGCGCCGCTCGATGTAGTCCTCGACCAGGCGGTGGAAGTCTTCGGCGATCGTCTCGCCGCGCAGCGTCGTCGCCTTCTCGCCGTCGACGAACACCGGCGCCGCTGGCGCCTCGCCGGTGCCCGGCAGGCTGATGCCGATGTCGGCGTGCTTGCTCTCGCCCGGGCCGTTGACGATGCAGCCCATCACCGCGACCTTCAGGCCCTCGACGCCGGGGTACTTCGCTTTCCACACCGGCATCTGCGCGCGCAGGAAATCGTCGATCTGCTTGGCGAGCTCCTGGAACGTCGTGCTCGTCGTGCGGCCGCAGCCGGGGCACGCGGTGACGCTCGGGTTGAACGTGCGCAGCCCGAGCGCCTGCAGGATCTCGAGCGCGACGATCACTTCCTGCGTCCGCGCCTCGCCGGGTTGCGGCGTCAGGCTGACGCGGATCGTGTCGCCGATGCCCTGCTGCAGCAGGATCGCCAGCGCCGCGCTGCTCGCGACCGTGCCTTTCGTTCCCATGCCGGCCTCGGTCAGACCGAGGTGCAGCGCATGGTCGGTGCGCGCGGCGAGCGCGCGGTACACCGCCACGAGGTCCTGCACGCCGCTGACCTTGCAGCTGATGACGATGTTGTCGGCGGGAAAGCCCAGCCGCACCGCAGCGTCGGCCGACTGCAGCGCCGACTGCACCAGCGCCTGCAGCATCACGTCGCGCGCTTCGAGCGGCGCGGCGCGGCGCGCGTTGGCGTCCATCAGTTCGGCAAGCAACTCCTGGTCGAGGCTGCCCCAGTTGACGCCGATGCGCAGCACCTTGTCCCAGCGCATCGCTGCTTCGACCATCGTCGCAAACTGGCGGTCGTGCTTGTCGCCCTTGCCGACGTTGCCCGGGTTGATGCGGTACTTGCTCAGCGCCTGCGCCATCGCCGGGAAGTCGGCGAGCAGGCGGTGACCGTTGTAGTGGAAGTCGCCGATCAGCGGCACGTCGACGCCCATCCGGTCGAGCTGCTCGCGGATGTACGGCACGGCCTGCGCCGCCTCGGGCGTGTTGACGGTAATCCGCACGAGCTCGGACCCGGCCTGCGCCAGCTCCTTGCACTGGATCGCGGTGCCGATCGCGTCGACGGTGTCGGTGTTGGTCATCGACTGCACGCGCACCGGCGCGTCGCCGCCGATCGTCACGACGCGGCTGCCCCAGACGACGCGCGCCTGGCGCGTGCGCCGCGGCGGCGGGCCGACGGCGGTGACGCGGTCGGCGGCGGCGGTCGAGGGCCGGTCGGTGGCAGCGGGCAGGTGCATCGGGGCGGTCTCGGCGGAAGCGTTCAACGCAGCGTCGCGGCGGTCGACGGCGGCGGTCACGGCAGCTCCAACCTCGCGACGTTGTCGCGCGACCGGCCGACGACGTCGACCGGCCGGCCGCGGAACTGCAGCTGCGTCGCCGCGGCGTTGCCGATCGTCAGCCGCAACGGTGCCGCGCCGTCGAGGCCGACGGTTTCGCCCGGTTGCACGGTGCGCGACAGCAGCACCTCGCCGCCGCCGTCGCGCACTTCGACCCACGACGGTTCGGTGGCGCTGAGCTGCAGCGCCGCGGCCGTCACCGGCGCCAACGCCGCCGTCGGCGGCGGCGCGGCGAACACCGTCTCGCCGGCCGGCGCGTCGGCGGTCGACAGCGGCGCCGACGCAGCTTGCGGCGCGGCCGACGCGACGACAGCCGCCGCCGACCCGGCCGCGTCGACCCGCGGCGCCGCGGCAACAGGCGTCGGCGCCGGCTCGGCGACCGCGGCCGGCGGCGGCGCGTCCGACGACGATCGCCAGTCGAATGCCGACGTCAGTGCGCCGTCGGGCAGGAACCAGACGATCACCGCGGCGAGCATCAGCAGCGCCGCGGCCGCGACCATCGGCTTGACCGCGGCGCTGCCGAACACGCCGTCGTCGCGGCTCGAGCGGTCGCGGAACGGCGCGTTGAGTTTCGACGCCGCGGGTTCGAGCGACACCGCGTGCGACGGCAGCAGCGCGAGCACCGGCGCGGCGTCGATGCGCAGCGTGCGACACACGGTCTGCGCCAGCGCGCGCGCGAAGGTTGCGTCGGGCAGGTCCTGCAGGCGGTCGTTCTCGAGCGCGTCGAGCTTGCGCGGCGCGACCTTGATCGCCGCGGCCAGCGCCGCCAGGTGCAGCCCTTGGCGCTCGCGCGCCTCGCGCAGCAGCCGGCCGGCGGTCGGCGCGCCGGCGCCCGCCCCTGCAGTGGCGTCAGTCATCGAATCGGCCACGATCGAACTGCATCGTCTCGGTCGCGTCGGCGAAGCGCTGGTGCAGCCGCGCGCCGATTTCCTGCACCGCCGCGAGGTTGCCGAGGCGGCGTTCGATGCGCGCCGCCAGCCACAGGCTTTGCGCGGTGACCTGCTCGGGTCGCGCGTTGACGCGCTGGACGTAGAAGCGAGCGCGGTCGAGTTCGCCGCGGTGCAGCAGCACTTCGGCGAGGTTGTACGCGGTGGTCGGGTTGGACGGGTCGAGCTCGAACGAGCGCGCGAGCGCACGGTCGGCGTCGGCCCAGCGGCCGGCGCGCGCCAGACAGACGCCTTGCGCGAGCAGCGTGCGAACGACGTCGCGATACAGCGGCTCGGCCACCGCGGCGGCGAACTGCGCGTCGGCGTCGGCCCAACGCTGTTGCTGGCACAGGAACCAGCCATAGTTGTGACGCGTCGCCGCGTCGCGCGGCGCGAGCGACAGCGCGCGCGCAAAGCTGCGTTCGGCCTCGGCCGGCTGGCCGAGGCTCGCCTCGATCAACCCGCGCAGCCCGTGCGCCGCCGCGAGGTCGGGCTTGGCGGCGAGCGCGCGGTCGACTTCCTCGAGCGCGGTCTGCGGCTGGCCGCGGCCGAAATACAGTCCGGCGAGCTCGAGCCGCACCTTGGCGCGGCGTTCGGGGTCGGCCGGCGCCGGATCGACCGGCGCCGAGACCGCGCGCGACTCGGCCGGGCGGCCCGTCGTCGTGCATGCGCCGAGCAGCAGCAACGCGGCCGCGGTCGCGGCAAGCGCAAGTGGCGCGCGTGGCGCCTGTGCCGACGCCGGGCCGCTGCGCGTCACGGCGCGCCTCCCGTGACGGCGATCGGGATCACCGCCGGCCGCCGCGCGAGCCGTTCGTGCACGCGCGTGCGATCGCGCACCTCGCCGGCGAGCTGGCCGCAGGCGGCGTCGATGTCGTCGCCGCGCGTGCGCCGCACCGTCGTCACGATGCCGGCGTCCTGCAGCACGCGCGCGAAGGCCAGCACGCGCTCGGGCGGCGACCGCCGCAGGTCCGAGCCCGAAAACGGGTTGAACGGGATCAGGTTGAACTTGCACGCGACGCGCGGCCGCACCCGACGGACCAGCTCGGCGGCGTGTTCCGGGCTGTCGTTGACGCCGTCGATCATCACGTACTCGAAGGTGATGAAGTCGCGCGGCGCGACCGTCAGATAGCGCTCGCACGCCGCGAGCAGCTCTTCGAGATCGTGCTTGCGGTTCAGCGGCACGAGCACGTCGCGCAGCGCGTCGTTGCCGGCGTGCAGCGACACCGCCAGCGCCACCGGGCAGTCGCGCGCGAGGCGGTCGATCATCCGTGTCATCCCCGACGTCGACACCGTCACGCGGCGGCGCGACAGCCCGTAGCCGTGGTCGTCGAGCATCGTGCGCAGCGCCGGCAGCACCGCGTCGTAGTTCTGCAGCGGCTCGCCCATGCCCATCAGCACGACGTTGTCGATCGCGCGCTCGCCGGCGGACCGCCCGAGACGCCGACGCAGTTGGTGCTCGGCGAACCACAGCTGGCCGACGATCTCGCCGGTGCGCAGGTTGCGGCTGAAGCCCTGGTGGCCGGTCGCGCAGAAGCGGCAGCCGACCGCGCAGCCCGCCTGCGACGACACGCACAGCGTGCCGCGGTCGGCGTCTGGGATGTACACCGCTTCGACCGCGTTGCCGCCGCCGACGTCGAACAGCCACTTCACGCTGCCGTCGGCCGACGCGTGCTCGGCGAGCAGCGCCGGTGCGCCGACGGTCGCATCGGTCTTCAGCTTTTCGCGCAGCGACCGCGCGAGGTCGGTCATGCGGTCGAAGTCGGACTCGCCGCGCTGGTGGATCCAGCGGAAGAGCTGCGCCGCGCGATACCGCTTTTCACCGAGCCCGGCGCAATACGCGGCCAGCCCTTCGAGGTCGAAGTCGAGCAGGTCGACGGTCATCGCGCGCGCGGGTCGGCTGCCGGCTTTCAGCGGCTGTAGATCGCCATCGTCGGGAAGAAGAACGCGATCTCGGTGGCGGCGGTTTCCGGCGCGTCCGAGCCGTGCACCGCGTTGGCGTCGATGCTGGCGGCGAAGTCGGCGCGGATCGTCCCCTTCTCGGCCTTCTTCGGGTCGGTCGCGCCCATCAGCTCGCGGTTCTTCGCGATCGAATCGGGGCCTTCGAGCACCTGGATCATCACCGGACCCGACGTCATGAACTTCACGAGGTCGGCGAAGAACGGCCGCTCGCGGTGCACCGCGTAGAAGGCCTCGGCTTCGCTACGCGACAAGTGCGCCATCCGCGCCGCAACGATGCGCAGCCCGGCGGCTTCGAAGCGCGCGAGGATCTGGCCAACGACGTTCTTGGCCACCGCATCGGGCTTGATGATCGACAGCGTGCGCTGCGTTTGCGTCATGGAAAAAGGCTCCTGAATCAACGACTTAAAAGAGTTTTCGATTGTAAGCGGGAACGGCGGCTTGGTGCGTCAGAAAGCCGGTCCGGTGCCGCCGGTACCGCCCGGCCCGCCCGGCCCACGGGTGCCGCGCGGTCCGCGCGGCGGCTTGGGCCCCTTCGCCGCGCCACCGGCTTGCGCGCCGCGCGGGCCGCGCGGCGGCTTCGCGCCGGCCGGGCCGTTCGCCCCGGGCGCGCCTTTGCCAGGCGCACCGGCGGGACCTTTCGCGCCGCGCGGGCCGTTCGCGCCCTTGCCTTTGGCCCCGCGCGGACCCTTCGGGCCCTTCGCGCCGCGGCTCGGGTCCGCGCCGTGCAGCCCGCCGAAGTGGCTGCCGTAAGGGCCGGCGCCGGCCCCGCCGCGGCCATGCGGCGCGGCGCGCTTGCCGCGGGCGCCCTTGCGGCGGTACGC
>CBDUBX010000071.1:0-10903 GCA_965365495.1 uncultured Burkholderiales bacterium | reverse complement strand
CGGCGCGGTCGTAGTAGCCGCGGTAGCCGACGCAGCCGACGACCGGGAAGCACCACGTCTTCAGCGTCAGCCCGAGCTCGGGCGCGGCGACGGCGTTCCACACCGCGCTCGGCCGCTGCAGGTCGGCGTAGCGCGTGTAGCTCGGGTTGTCGGGCAGCGCGAGCTCGCGGCTGGCGTAGGCGCGGATGCGCTGTGCGAGCTCCAGCCTCGCGCGCAGCGCCGGCGACGTCGCCGCGTCGGCGGTCCATTCGGCCGTCGGGCGCGCGGCGCGCAGCATCGCGACATGGCCGGCGACCGCCTGGCGGTAGTAGCCGACGGTGCCGCAGCCGCTCGTCAGGCACGCCGTCGCGACGACGACCAGCGCGGCCGTGGCGGCGGTCGCGGCGCCGATCGCGGCCACGGTTAGCCAGCGCCGCGGTCGCACGGCGGCCTGCGCATCACGCCGCCGCAAAGACGGCTTCGACCTGCACCAGGCAGTCGTAGAACGTCGGCCCGCCGCCGAGGTCGGTCAGTGCCTGGCCGGTCAGCTGGTTGACGTTGCTGCCGTCGGCGCCGTCCTTGCGCCACCAGATGCCGAGACCGACGACGACGCCGGGCCGCGCGCGCGTCGTCACATCGGCGCGCGCAAGCGTCGCACCGCGGTCGTTGCGGATGCGCACGCGGTCGCCGCCGGCGATGCCGCGCGCCGCGGCGTCGACCGGGTGGATCTCGAGCCGCGGCCCGCCCTCGGTGGCGCGCAGGCTCGCGACGTTGACGAAGGTCGAGTTGAGAAAGTGCCGCGCCGGCGGCGAGATCATCGCCAGCGGGTAGCGCTCGGCGACGTCGGGCGCGGTCTCGGCGCACTCGCGGTTGGCAACGAAGTCCGGCAGGCCGAGGCCGGAGACGTCGCAGCGCGCGCGGCCGTCGGGCGTCGGAAAGCCGCCGGCGGCGAACGGCGCATCGGTCATGCCGGCGAGCCGCGCGTGGCCGTGCGCTTCGAGCGCCTCGACGTCGACGCGCGCCGGGTCGAACGCGCCGCGCACCATCGTCTCGTCGCTGTCGGCGAAGCACGCCTCGGTGTAGCCCATTCGCGCCGCGAGCGCGCGAAAGATCGCCGCGTTCGACCGTGCCTGGCCGGCGGGCGCCACGGCCGGCCGGTTCCACAGCGCCCAGGTGTGGCCGTACGCGGTGTGCGCGTCCCAGTGCTCGGGCTGCATCGTCGCCGGCAGCACGAAGTCGGCGAAATCGGCGGTGTCGGTGCGGAAGTGCTCGAGGACGACGGTGAAGAGGTCGTCGCGTGCGAAGCCCTCGACGACGCGCGCGCTGTCGGGCGCTACGGCGACCGGGTTGCTGTTGTAGACGACGACCGCGTCGATCTTCGGCCCGAACCCGGGCGACGACGTACGCAAGAGGTCGTCGCCGATCGTGCTCATGTTGACCGTCCGCGGGTCGCGGCCGGCGAGCAGGTCGGGGCGCTGCAACCATGCGTCGCGCCGCGCGTCGCGGAACCACCCCGACGCCGACAGCAGCAGCCCGCCGGCGGCGTCGCGCCACGCGCCGACGATGCACGGCAGCAGCGCGATCAGCCGCGCCGCATTGCCGCCGCCGGCGGTGCGCTGCATGCCGTAGTTCAGCCGGATCGCCGCCGGGCGGACCGTCGCGTAGTCGTGCGCCAGCCCGCGGATCGCGTCGGCGTCGACGCCGCACACCGCCGCGGCGCGCTCGGGCGGCCACTGCAGCGCGCGGTCGCGCAGCGCGTCCCAGCCTGCGACGTGGCGTGCGACGTAGTCGGCATCGATGCGGTCGTGGACGACGAGCTCGTGCATCAGCGCCAGCGCCAGCGCGCCGTCGCTGCCCGGTCGCAGCGCGACGTGAACGTGGCACTTGTCGGCGGTTTCGCTGCGCCGCGGGTCGATGCAGACGAGCTTGGCGCCGGCGCGCTTGGCCTGCTGCGCAAGGTGCCAGAAGTGGACGCTGCTCGTGATCGGGTTGCTGCCCCAGATCAGGATCAGCCGGCTGTGCGCGAACTGCTCGACGTGCATGCCGACCTTGGCGCCATAGGTCGCGGCGAGCGCCGCGCCGCCGGCGGCGGCGCAGATCGTGCGGTCGAGCCTGCTCGCGCCGAGGCGGAGGAAGAACCGCGCCGCCATCCCTTCCCCCTGCACCAGGCCCATCGTCCCGGCGTAGCTGTACGGCAGCACCGCCTGCGGGTCGCGCGCCGCGATCGCCGCCAGCCGCGACGCGATCGCGTCGAGCGCGGTGTCCCAGTCGACCGGCTCGAAGCGGCCTTCGCCCTTGCGGCCGACCCGAACGAGCGGCGTCAGCACGCGGTCGGGGTGGTACAGCCGCTCGGCGTAGCGGCTGACCTTGGTGCACAGCGTGCCGTGCGTCGGCGGGTGGTCGGGGTTGCCGGCGACGCGGACGACGCGGCCGCCTTCGACCGTCGTCAGCAGCGCGCAGGTGTCGGGGCAGTCGTGCGGGCACGCGCCGCGGACGACCGCATCGGACGCCGGCGCGCCGGGTGCGGGTGCGACGACGGCGGCCATCGGCGCCACTGTGCCACAGGCGCGGCGGTGCGACGTCGGCCGCCGCGCACGGCGGCGCGCCGCCGGCGGGCGATTCCGCTGGACCCGCACCGGCGACGCGGGCTCGAATGGCGCCGTACCATGCCGCGAGACACCCGCAGCAGACTGGAACCCGCCATGCAGCTCATCGAGCCGATCGTCGCCGACGCCGCGGCCATCGCGAAGATCCGAAGAGACCTCCACGCCCACCCCGAGCTGTGCTTCGAGGAGCGGCGCACCGCCGACGTCATCGCCGCGGCGCTGACCGACTGGGGCATCCCGGTTCACCGTGGCCTTGGCGGCACCGGCGTCGTCGGCATCGTCGAAGGCGGCACCTCGGGCCGCGCCGTCGGCCTGCGCGCCGACATCGACGCGCTGCCGATGACCGAGCACAACACCTTCGCCCACGCCAGCACGCACGCCGGGAAGATGCACGCCTGCGGCCACGACGGCCACACCGCGATGCTGCTCGCCGCGGCCAAGCACCTCGCCGCGCACCGCGACTTCGACGGCACCGTCTACCTCGTGTTCCAGCCGGCCGAGGAAGGCGGCGGCGGCGCGCGCGAGATGATCAAGGACGGCCTCTTCGAGCGCTTCCCGATGGAGGCGATCTTCGGCGCGCACAACTGGCCCGGCATGCCGGTGGGGACGATCGGCGTCAACCCCGGCGCGATGATGGCGTCGAGCAACGAGTTCCGCATCGTCGTCACCGGCCGCGGCAGCCACGCCGCGCTGCCCTATCTCGGCGTCGACCCGGTGCCGGTGGCGGCGCAGATGGTGCTGGCGTTCCAGACGATCATCACGCGCAACCGCCGGCCGATCGACCCGGCGGTGCTGTCGGTGACGATGATCCACGCCGGCGAGGCGACCAACGTCGTCCCCGACAGCGCCGAGATCCGCGGCACCGTGCGCACGTTCTCGATCGACGTGCTCGACCTGATCGAGCGGCGGATGCGCGAGGTCGCCGAGCACACCGCGGCGGCGTTCGGCGCGAGCTGCGACTTCACGTTCTCGCGCAACTACCCACCGACGGTGAACCACCCGGCGGAGACCGAGTTCGTCCGCCGCGTGCTCGGCGGCGTCGTCGGCGAGGCCAACGTCGTGCCGTTCGAGCCGACGATGGGCGCCGAGGACTTCTCGTACTTCCTGCAGGCCAAGCCCGGCTGCTACTTCACCTTCGGCAACGGCGACGGCAGCCACCGCGACGGCGGCCACGGCATCGGCCCGTGCATGCTGCACAACCCGAGCTACGACTTCAACGACGAGCTGATCCCGCTCGGCGCGACCGCGTGGGTGCAGATCGCGCGCGCGTGGCTCGCGGCGCCGCGCGCCGCGATGCTGGCCGCGCCGGCGGCCGCGACGACGGCGTCCCGAGCGACGGCGCGCTGACGGCGCCGGCGCCGGCACCGGCGCCGCGCCCGAGGGCGACCGCTGGGTCTGCGGCCGCTGCCGACCGGTGCCGTCGCGGCCGGTGCCGCAGCAATTGCACAGGCGGTGCATTCGCCACCGCCCGGGCCGGCGCGCGTGCGATGCGACCGCCGGCGCCGCGACCGGGTCTCAAGCCGGCGCTCGATCCGTCGATAGCGTGGGCGTGAAGTTGGCTCGCGCGCGGCGCCTCCCGTTGTGCTTTCCGGCGCCGCTGCGTTCGGCCGCGCGGCGTGCGTGCGCGCTCGGCGTCGTCGCGTGGCTGCTGGCGGCGCTCGCGGTGCTCGTGCCGGAGACGGCTGCCGCCGCGCACGGCGGCGCGGCGTCGCCGGCGGGGGCCGTCGCATCCGCGGACGCGGTCGTCGTCGTCGACGGACGCGCGACGATCGCGCTGTGGCCGGCGGTGACGGTGCTCTTCGACCCGGAGCACGCCCTCGACGTCGGCGACGTGCTCGCGCGCCGCGGCGACTTCGCGCCGCCGCGCGGCACGGCGGCCAACCTCGGCCGCGTTGCCGACACCGTCTGGCTGCGCGTGCCGCTGCACGTGGCGGGCGACGCCACGGTCGAGCGCGTGCTCGACGTCGACTATGCGTCGCTGAACCACGTCGACGCGTGGGTCGTCGCCGACGGTCGCGTCGTCGCGCACCACCGCATGGGCAACGCGCTGCGGGCCGACGAGCGCGCGTGGGCGTCGCGCGCGCACAGCGCGCCGCTGCTTCTCGCGCCCGGTGACCAGGAGCTCGTGCTGCGGGTGCGCACGCACAGCACGATGGCGCTGCCGTTGACGCTGCGCACCTACGAGGGCCACGTCCGCGCCGAGTCGGCGGTGCAACTGGTGCAGGGCGCCATCTTCGGCCTCGGCGTGTGGATGCTGCTGTACAGCCTGTTCCACGGCATCAGCCTGCGCGACCCGATGTTCGCCGACTACGCGCTGATGCTCGGCGGCAACGTGCTGTTCGTCCTGACCTACCTCGGCATCGGCGCGCAGTACCTGTGGCCCGACTGGCCCGAGCTGTCGACCCGGCTCGCGCCGGCGGCGGTGCTGGTCGCGATCGCCGCGAGCTCGCGCTTCGTCGACGCGGCGCTGAAGGTCGGCGAGATCTCGCGCGCCCTGTCGACCGGGCTGACGGCGACTCGCTGGGCGGCGCTGGCGACGCTGGCGGCGATGGTCGCCGGCGTGCTCGACTACCGCGCCGGGCAGTCGCTGGCGACCGCGTTCGGCGTGCTCGTGCCGACGATGATGCTGCCGGTGGCGTGGGTGCGCGCTCGCCATGGCGACATCGTCGCGCTGTACATGCTCGCCGGCTGGGCGGTCTACGCGGTGGCCGTCGGCATCACCGCGGCGCTGCTGCGCGGGCTCGTCGAGCCGACGTTCCTGACGCTGCACGTCTACGCCTTCGGCGCGCTCGGCGAGATGTCGGCGTGGCTCGCGGTGCTGAGCCTGCGCGTGCAGGCGGTGCACCGCGATGCCGACCGCGCGCGCGTCGAGAGCGAGGCGATGCGCACGCTGGCGCAGACCGATTCGCTGACCGGCCTGGCCAACCGCCGCGGCCTGCTCGCCCACCTCGCGGCCGACGTGCCGCAGGCGATGCCGCAGCCGCTGCTGGCGCTGTACCTGCTGGACCTCGACGGCTTCAAGCCGGTCAACGACCGTTATGGGCACGACGTCGGCGACGCGCTGCTCGTCGCGGTCGGCGAGCGGCTGCGCCACCAGGTGCGCAGCAGCGACTTCATCGCGCGGCTCGGCGGCGACGAGTTCGTCGTCGTCGCGCGCGGGCTGGCCGACGAGGCCGCGGCGCAGCGCCTGGGTGCCAAGGTGCTCGACACGTTCGCCACGCCGTTCACCGCCGCCGGGCGCACCTGCAGCGTCGGCGCGTCGGTCGGCTATGCGCTGGCACCGTTCGACGGCACCCATGCCGACGAACTGCTGCAGTGCGCCGACGCGGCGATGTACGCCGGCAAGAGCGCCGGCGGCCGGCCGCTGCGGCGCGGCGTTGCGCCGGCGCCGGCCTGACGCGGCCCGCCCGCCGCGGCGAGCGCCAGCCCGGCGGCGCTACTGCAGGAAGCCGATCGGCGCGCGCCGCGCGCCGCCGTCGGGCAGGTCGGCGACGTCGATCGCGCCGCGCCCGGCGAGCCGCGCGTTGCCGAAGCCGGTCATCCACGCGCGGCGCATCTCGCGCGGCGCGAGCGCCGCCAGCCGGTCGAGCACCGCTTCGGTCGGCGCCTCGTCGAAGCGGCTGCCCCAGTCGTGCTGCGCGCGCAGCCGCCGGTACAGCCGCAAAGCGATTGCCCGCGCGGCGTCGGCGTCGGGCGGCTGCACCTCGTAGACGTTCATCCGGTTGAGGATCGGGTCGGGAATGCCGCGTTCGTCGTTGGCGGTGGCGACCCAGATCATCTGGCTGGCGTCGATGGGCACCTCTGCGAACTCGTCGGTGAAGTCGCCGGCGGTGTCGGGCTCGAGCAGGCTGTACAGCGCGCCGAGCGGGTCGTAGGCGTGCTCGGCGCGCGCCTTGTCGATCTCGTCGACGACCATCACCGGGTTGGCGTAGGCGCCGTCGACGATCGTCTCGAACACCTTGCCGGCGCGAGCGCCCTTCCACTGGCTCGACGCCCCCGACAGCACCCAGCCCGCGGTGAGGCTGCTCATGCTGACGAAGCCGAGACCGGTGCCGAGCAGTTGCGCGACCTCGCGCGCGAAGTGCGTCTTGCCGATGCCGGGCGGTCCGAGCAGCAGCATCGGCGCGATCTCGAGCGCGTCGCCGCTGTCGTGGCACAGCGCGAGCTGGCGGCGGACGTCGTCGAGCACGTCGACGAAGTTCGGCAGCTCGTCGTACAGGTGCGCCATTGCCGGGATTCCGCCGGGCTTCACCTGGAAGCGCTCCGCCCCTTTTTCGAGCATCCGCTCGTACGTGGCGCGCAGGTGCTCGTGGTCGCGCGGCGGCAGCTTGTCGAGCCGCTTCTCGACGTCGCCGAGCCGGTACACCGGGCGCAGCTTGGCCGTGGGCAGCGCCGCGCACGGCATCGGCAGGCGGTTGTCGGCAGACATCGTGGCGGCACCTCCGGCGACACGCGCGGCGCGGTGCGAACGGTCGCCACACCGGGCCGCGGGTTCAGGCAACAGCGATCAGCAGCAAGCGTGCCACGTCGAACGCCGCGCCAGCAGTGGGGATGCCCCGCACCGCGCGTGCACTTCGTCGCCGTCGGACGCGTTTCGTCGCCGCGGCGGCGCGGCCCGTCGCACGCCGCGCGACGCGCCGCGGGCGGCTTTCTACAGTGCGCCCATCGACACCGCACCCCCATCGCAGGAGAACGACATGACGACCGAAACCCACCGCTCGCCGAGCCGCCGCCACACCGTTGCCGCCTTCGTCTTCGCCGCAACGGCGACGCTGGCGATGCTCGTCGGCATCGGCCAGCTGGCCAGCGTCGACAGCGCCGCTGCGCCGCAGCTCGCACAGACCGCCGCCGGTGCTTCGCGCGGGTGAGCGCGATCGGTGCGGTGCGCGGCGCTGCTGCGCGCGCATCGCTGCCGCCGGTCAGCCGCGGCGAAACAGCCGCTCGGCCAGAAAGGTCAGCGCGCGTCCATGCGCCAGCGCCGCGCTCGGCGCGTCGTAGGCGCCGCGCGCCCAGCAGTTGAAGCCGTGGTCGGCGCCGTCGTAGACGTGGACGTCGGCCTGCGGCAGCGCCGCACGAACGCAGTCGACGTCGGCGCGCGAAATGTGCTCGTCGCGGCCGGCGAAGTGGAACTGCAACGCGCCGCGCGCCGCGCCGTCGCGGTCGACCGCGTCGGCGATGCCGCCGGGGTAGTAGCACGCCGCGGCGGCGACGTCGGCGACGGTCGCGGTCAGGTAGGCCAGCTTGCCGCCGAGGCACCAGCCGATCGTGCCGACGCCGCCGTCGACCGCGCCGTGCGCGCGCAGCGTGGCCACCGCGGCGGCGGCATCGGTGCGCGCGTCGTCGTCGCTGTGCGCCTGCTTCAGCGCCATCGCGCGGCGGCGGTCGTCGCCCTCGTAGCCGAGCGCGACCCAGCGCTCCTGGCGCCAGAAGACGTCGGGCGCGAGGACGACGAAGCCGTCGAGCGCGTACTGCCGCGCGACCGCGCGGATGTGGTCGTTGACGCCGAACACCTCCTGCCACAAGACGAGCCCGGGGCCGCGACCGGCCGGCGGCAGCGCGAGCTTGGCGCCGAAGCCCGGTGCGATGTCGATCGTCATCTCGGTCACCGCGTCGTTCATCGTTGGCTCCTCGTCGGCTGGCGGCGCGGTGCGGCGGGGCCGTCGCGACGCGGGTCGCGGCCTGCGCCGCCACATCGGTACGCGCGCCCCTTGCGGTAGTGCGCGTGCGAGCGGCGCGCGAGCGGCGCCGTCGCCGACAACGCGGCAAGCGACGCGCCGGCGTGCGCGTGGGCGATCGCCAGCCCGAGCGCATCGGCGGCGTCGCGGCCGGGCAGCTTCGGCAGCGCCAGCAGCCGCCGCACCATCTGCTGCACCTGCGGCTTGGTGGCAAGGCCGTGGCCGACGACCGCCTTCTTCATCTGCAGCGCGGTGTATTCGGCCACCGGCAGCCCGACCCCGGTGAGCGCCGCGACCGCCGCACCGCGCGCCTGGCCGAGCAGCAGCGTGCTCTGCGGGTTGACGTTGACGAAGACGATCTCGACCGTTGCGCAGTCCGGCGCGTAGCGCGCCGCGACCTCGCGCACGCCGTCGTGGATGATCGCCAGCCGCCGCGGCAGGTCGCCGCGCGGTGCCTCGAGCGTGCTGATCGTGCCGCTGGCGACATACGCCAGCCGCGCACCGTCGACGCGGATCACGCCGAAGCCGGTGCGCTGCAGACCGGGGTCGATGCCGAGAATCAACACGCCGTCAGTCCAGATACCACCGCACCGAGTGAAAGAACACCGGCGCGGCGAAGCACAGCGGCGCGACGCGGTCGAGCAGCCCGGCGGCGCCGGTGACCGAGGCGCGTTGGCCCCAGTTCGGCACGCCGGCGTCCTTCTTCAGCGCCTGCATCACCAGCGCGCCGAGCGTGCCGCAGCCGCCGGCGACCGCCGCCATCGCCGCGGCGCGCAGCGGCCCGGCCGGCGTGATCCACGACAGCGCCGCGCCGACGAGCGCCGCGGCGGCGATACCGAGCCCCCACACGCGCGGCGAAAAGCTGCGGTCGATGTGGCGGACGAGCGGCCGGCGGCGCAGCCGCCGCGCCGCGGCTTGCTGCACGAGCTGCGTCGCGGCGACGACGACGACGAGGAAGAACAGCAGGAACGCACCGCGGCCCGCGTAGCCCGGGAGGTCGAGCAGGATCAGCGCCGGCGCGTGGCTCAGCCCGTAGACGCAGACGACGATGCCCCACTGGATCTTCGCGTTGCGTTCGAGGAAGCGCCGCGGGTCGCCGGCCAGCGCGCTGACGACCGGGATCGCGACGAACACGTAGACCGGCACGAACACCGTGAACAGGTCGAAAGCGCGCCACGCGACGAGCACGTACTGCACCGGCAGCGCGACGAAGAACGCCAGCAGCAGGCTGCGGTGGTCGCCGCGGCGCGTGTGCACCAGCGTGATGAACTCGCGCAGCGCGAGGAACGAGAACACGCCGAAGACGAGCGTCGCGCCAACCGCGCCGGCGACCCAGCCGATCCAGAAGACGATCGAGCCGATCCACAGCGCGCGCAGGTCGCGCGCGATCGGCTGGCGCCGCTCGCGCGCCCCGCCTTCGGCGCGCAACGTGCCGGCGAGCCACGCCAGCGACAGCACGAGCAGCGCGCCGAACAAGCCGACGAACAGCAGCGCGACCTGCTGGTCGACGGTCAGGCGGCGCAGCGTGCCCAAGCGACGGGTGTCCCGATCAGGGCGCCAGCGGGCGCAGCGCCACGACCGCGGCGCGCGCGCGGTCGAGGAAGTCGCGCTTGTCCTCGGCGTCGGCCAGCGTCATCGGCGCGCCGAAGGTCACGCTGCACAGGATCGGCACCGGGACGACTTCGCCCTTGGGCATCACGCGCTGCACGTTGTCGACCCACGCCGGAATCAGCGGCACGCGCGGGAAGCGCTGCGCGAGGTGGTACAGCCCGGTCTTGAACGGCTGCGGGTCGCCGTGGTGGCTGCGCGTGCCTTCGGGAAAGATCACCAGCGAGTCGCCGTGGTCGAGCGCGTCGACCAGCGGCTCGAGCGGGTCCTGGTCGTCGCTGCGCGTGCGCGCGACGTAGACCGCGTTGAACACCTCGCGCGTGAGCCAGTGCTTGAACGGCGTCGCGCACCAGTAGTCGCGCGCGGCGATCGGCCGCGTGCGCGCGCGCAGCTCGCGCGGCAGCGCCGCCCAGATCAGCACCCAGTCGAGGTGGCTCTGGTGGTTGGCGAAGTAGATGCGCTGCTCGGCCTTGGGCGGGCAGCCCTTCCAATGGCCTTGCGCCCCGGTGACCAGGCGGGCCACGAAGGCCAGCAGCAACCCCATGCTTTCGGCGCGCGACACGGCGGGCCGGATGCTAGCGCGGCCGTCGGCCGCCCGGCTTTCAGTCGAGCGCCAGCGAGATCAGCTCGCGCCGGCGGCGGCCGCCGCGGATCCAGCGCTGCAGCACGTCGAGCGCGGCCGGCGCCAGGTCGACCCACGCGCAGCCGATGTGCGCCCCGCCATCGGCACCGACGCTGCGCGACGCGTGCTGCACGCGCAGCGCGGCCGAGAACTGCGTGTCGGCATCGAGCGCGACGTCGACGCCGTCGACGACGCGCCCTGGCGGCAGCAGCGTGCGCGCGGTCGCCGCATCGGCATGCCACAGCGCGCAACCGCTGGTGCTGATGTCGACGACGCGCAGCGTGAATGCCGGCGTCTCGCCGCGGGCCGACAGTTGCAGCTGCGGCGACACCGCCGCCGCGCGCCGCACGCGCATCGCGCGCCGCCGCGGCAGATGGAGCATCGCCGACGGCGGGTCGGCGTACAGCACGACG
>CBDUBX010000070.1:0-10913 GCA_965365495.1 uncultured Burkholderiales bacterium | reverse complement strand
CGCCGCCGGCGAGCCGGCCGACGTCCTTGGCGCGGTCGATGATCTTCAGGTGGCCGTCGGCGTCGACGAAGCCCGCGTCGCCGGTGCGGTACCAGCCGTCGTCGCCGAGCGCCTCGGCGGTGGCCTCGGGGTTCTTGTAGTACTCCTTCAGCAGCCCCGGGCTCTTGACGAGCACCTCGCCGCTGTCGGCGACGCGGATCTCGACGCCGTCGATCGGCACGCCGACGGTGTCGGCGCGGACCTCGTGGTCGGGCTGCAGGCAGACGAAGACCGCGGTTTCGGTGCTGCCGTACAGCTGCTTCAGGTTGATGCCGATCGAACGGTAGAACGTGAACAGGTCGGGGCCGATCGCCTCGCCGGCGGTGTAGGCCACGCGAACGCGCGAGAAGCCGAGCGTGTTGCGCAGCGGGCCGTAGACGAGCGCGTCGCCGAGGGCGTAATGCAGGCGGTCGAACGTGCCGACCGGGCGGCCGTCCATCCGCGCCGGGCCGACACGCTGCGCGACCTTCATGAAGTGGTCGTACAGCCGGCGCTTGATGCGGCCGGCGTCTTCCATGCGGATCGTCACGCTCGTCAGCAGCGCCTCGAAGACGCGCGGCGGCGCGAAGTAGTACGTCGGCCCGATCTCCTTCAGGTCGATCGACACCGTGGCCGCGCTCTCGGGGCAGTTGACGACATAGCCGCAGGCGAGCCACTGCGCATAGCTGAAGATGTTCTGGCCGATCCACGCCAGCGGCATGTAGGCCAGCACTTCCTCGCGGTCGGTGAGGCGGTCGAAGCGCTGGCCGGCCGCGGCGCGGTCGAGCAGCGAGCGGTGGGTGTGCACGACGCCCTTCGGGTGGCCGGTGGTGCCGCTGGTGAAGAACATCGCCGCGACGTCGTCGGGCGACGCGGCGGCCACCTCGGCGTCGAAGAATCCCGGGTGCGCGGTGTCGAAGGCGGTGCCGGCGGCGACCAGTGCATCCAGCGGCGCGAGCCCCGGCGCGTCGTAGTCGCGCAGCCCGCGCGGGTCGTCGTACCAGATGTGCTGCAGCCGCGGGCAGCCGGCGCGCGCTTCGAGCAGCTTGTCGACCTGCTCCTGGTCCTCGACGACGGCGTGGCCGACTTCGGCGTTGTCGAGCGGAAAGACGTACTCGGCCGCCGCTGCGTCCTGGTACAGCGGCACCGGCACCGCGCCGAGCGCCTGCGCCGCGAGCATCGTCGCGTACAGCCGCGGCCGGTTCTCGCCGACGACGACGACGTGCGCGCCGCGCGCGACACCGGCTTCGGCCAGGCCGCACGCCAGCCGGCGCACCAGCTGCGCGAGTTCGGCCCAGGTCGTCGTCTGCCAGATGCCGTAGACCTTCTCGCGCAGCGCCGCTGCGCGCGGGCGCGCGGCGGCGTGGTCGAGCAGCAGGCGGACGAACGTGGTCTGCAACGGCGGGGTCCAGGCGGTTGCGGCGAATTCTGGGCGGCGCTTTGACGCCGTGGTGTCGTTGTGACGACAATTTCGGGAAGCTCCTGACAGGCATAACCCACCCACGACCGCCGCGATGACCGACGGCCCCGCCTCCGAAGACGCGTCGGCGCGCCGCTTCCCGCCGGCGACGCGGGCGCGGCCGGTGCAGCCGATGCGCTCGCGCGCGCCGACCGCGGCCGAGCTGCAGCGCATCCCGTGGCTCGACCGGCTCGACGCCGCCGAGCGCGCGCGCGTCGTCGGCGAGCTCGCGGTGCTCGACGTCGAGGCCGGCGACCTCGTCTGCCGCATCGGCCGGCCGGTGCGCAGCTGGTTCGGCGTGCTCGACGGTTTGCTGAAGATGAGCAACGACGGCGCCGGACCGGGCGGCGCCGGCATCCCGATCACCTTCACCGGCGTGCCGTCGGGCGGCTGGTTCGGCGAAGGCACGGTGCTGAAGGGCGAGCCGTACCGCTACAACATCCAGGCGCTGCGCGACAGCAGCGTCGCCGGCATACCCGCCGAGACCTTCATGTGGGTGCTCGACCGCAGCATCGGGTTCAACCGCTTCGTGATGAACCAGCTCAACGAGCGGCTCGGGCAGTTCATCGCCGCGCGCGAGATCGACCGGCTCAGCCACCCCGACGAGCGCGTCGCGCGCAGCCTGAGCGCGCTGTTCCACCCCGTGCTGTATCCCGGCGTCGGCGACGTGCTGCGGATCACGCAGCAGGAGCTCGGCTACCTCGTCGGCCTGTCGCGGCAGCGCGTCAACGAGTCGCTGGCCGCGCTGCGCGCGGCCGGCGTGATCGGCGTGGCCTACGGCGGCGTGCGCGTCGCCGACCTCGAACGGCTGCGCCGCTGGCGCAGCGGCGGCTGAACCACTGAACCTGCCGCCGCGCCGGCGCTCCAACGGCGTCACCTAGACTGGGCCGAACACCGAACCCGCCTGCAGGAGACGTCGCCGATGATGTTTGTTTCGAACCTGCGCCGCGTCGCGCTGTCCTTGACGCTTGCCGTCGCCGCCGGCGCTGGCGTCGTTCCGGCCGGCGCCGCGACGACCGCGACCCGGCCCGCAGTCCCGACAGTGGCGGCGACACCGTCGGCCGCGGCGACGACGCCGATCGAGGTGCGCAGCGTCGAAGGCATCACCGAATACCGGCTGACCAACGGGCTGCAGATCCTGCTCGTTCCCGACGACTCGAAGCCGACGACGACGGTCAACGTCACCTACCGCGTCGGCTCGCGCCACGAGAGCTACGGCGAAACCGGCATGGCGCACCTGCTCGAGCACCTGGTGTTCAAGGGCACGCCGACGACGAAGAACGCGATGGCCGAGTTCGCGCGCCGCGGCTTTCGCTACAACGGCACGACGTGGTACGACCGCACCAACTACTTCGCGAGCTTTACGACGAACCCCGATGACCTGCGCTGGTACCTCAGCTGGCAGGCCGACGTGATGGTCAACAGCTTCATCTCGCGCGCCGACCTCGACACCGAGATGACGGTGGTTCGTAACGAGTTCGAGTCGGGCGAGAACAGCCCGAGCCGCGTGCTGCTGCAGCAGACGATGGCCGCGATGTACCAGTGGCACAACTACGGCAAGAACACGATCGGCGCGAAGAGCGACATCGAGAACGTCGACATTCCCCGCCTGCAGGCGTTCTATCGCCGCCACTACCAGCCCGACAACGCGACGCTGATCGTCTCGGGCAAGTTCGACCGCGACCGCACGCTGGCGTGGATCGGCGAGTTCTTCGGCGCGCTGCCGCGTCCCGACCGCCGCCTCGACGCGACCTACACCGCCGAGCCGGCGCAGGACGGCGAACGCGTCGTCCACGTGCGGCGCGTCGGCGGCACGCCGCTGATCTACGTCGGCCACCATGTACCCGCCGCCGCCGACCCCGACTTCGCCGCGGTCGAGATCGTCGGCCAGGTGCTCGGTGACACGCCCGGCGGCCGGCTGCACCGCGCGCTCGTCGAGCGCGAGCTCGCGGCGCAGACGTTCGCGTTCACGTTCGACCTTGCCGAGCCCGGCGTGCTGTTCGCCGGCGCGGCGCTGGCGCCGGGCCAGGACGCCGACCGCGCGCGCGCCGCGCTGACCGCGACGATCGACGCGCTGAAGGCCGAGCCGATCACCGCCGTCGAGTTCGAGCGGGCGCGCGCGCAGTGGCTCAACGCGTGGGACCGCGCGTACACCGACCCCGAGCGCATCGGCGTCGCGTTGTCCGAGGCGATCGCGCAAGGCGACTGGCGGCTGTACTTCCTGCAGCGCGACCGCGTGCGGCGGCTCGCGCTGGCCGACGTCAACCGCGTCGCCCGAACCTGGCTCGTGCGCGACAACCGCACCGTCGGCGTCTACCTGCCGACGACGCAGCCCGAACGCGCACCGACGCCGCGGCGCGTCGACGTCGCCGCGCTCGTCGCCGACTACCGCGGCGACGCCAGCGCGGCGCAGGCCGAGGCGTTCGACCCGACGCCGGCCCGGCTCGACGAGCGCACGCAGAACGCGCAGGTCGGCGGCCTCGAGGTCGCGCTGCTGCCCAAGGGCACGCGCGGCAACGTCGTCCACGCGCGCTTGCGGCTGCGCTTCGGCGACGAGAAGTCGCTGTTCGGTCTGGAGACGGTATCGGCGTTCACCGCGTCGCTGATCGACAAGGGCGGCGCCGGGCTGACTCGGCAGCAGATCGACGACCGCTTCGAAGCGCTGCAGGCGCAGGTGTCGTTCGGCGGCGTCGAGCAGACGCTGACGGTGTCGATCACGACCAAGCGCGACCGGCTGCCCGACGTCGTCGCGCTCGTCGGCCGGCTGCTGCGCGAGCCGGCGTTCCCGGCCGAGCCGCTCGAGGAAGTGCGCCGCCAGGCGCAGGCCGCGATCGAGCGCCAGCGCAAGGAGCCCGACGCGGTGATCGCCAACCTCGTCGCGCGCCACGGCAACCCGTACCCGCCGGGCGATCTGCGCTACGCGCCGAGCTTCGACGAGATGCAGCGCAACGCCGCCGCGGTCACGCGCGAGCAGGTGCGCGACTTCCATCGCCGCTTCTACAGTGCGGCACGCGGCGAGTTCGTCGCGGTCGGCGACCTCGACGCCGCGGCGACGCTGCGCGCGCTGCAGACCTCGTTCGGCGACTGGCAGGCGAGTGCCGCCGGCGGGCCGGCGTACGTCCGCGTCGCGCGGCCGCTCGTCGCGGTGGCGCCCGAGCGGATCGTCGCGGTCACGCCGGACAAGGCCAACGCCCACCTGCACGGCCGGCTGGCGCTGCCGGTGTCCGACCGCCACCCCGACTACGCCGCGCTGATGACCGCCAACTTCATCTTCGGCCAGAGCGGCAATTCGCGGCTGTGGCAGCGCATCCGCGAATCCGAAGGGCTGAGCTACGACGTGCGCGCGATGATGGCGTGGAGCTCGCTCGACGCCAACACCGGCTGGCACCTGAGCGCGATCTTCGCGCCACAGAGCCAGCCCAAGGTCGAAGCGGCGCTGAAGGACGAACTCGCGAAGTCGGTGCGCGACGGCTTCACGCAGCGCGAACTCGACGAAGGACGCCAGTCGCTGCTCGGCTACCGCCGGCTGTCGCGCGCGCAGGACCCGGCGGTCGCCGGGCTGCTGCTCGACAACCTCTACCTCGACCGCACGTTCGCCTATTCGCAGCAAGTCGACGACGCGATCGCCGCGCTGACGCTCGAACGGCTGAACGCAGTGTGGCGGCAGTACATCGACCCCGAGCGGCTCGTGCTGGCGTGGGGTGGCGACTTCAAGGCGGCGGCGGCGCAATAGCCGACGAAAACGAAGACGAGGACGAAGACTTCACCGCGGAGGCGCGGACGGCGCGAAGGATTTGCGGAGGACGCGTCCACGAACGGCCGGATAGCCAGCCTTTGCCGAGCACCCCAGTTTTTCTTCCGTTCTCCTTCTCTTCCTCCGCGTTCTTCGCGTCTCCGCGGTGATCCGGCCGCATTTCAGCCGTTGCTGACGCCGCAGACAACGTGCCCGGCCGGCACGTGCAGGCAGGCGTCGTCGACGTGGCCGGTCTGGTCGTCGAAGAAGAAGTCGGGTTCGAACTCGCGCAGGAAGGCGCCCTTGGCCAGGCCGCCGAGGAACATCGCCTCGTCGACATCGATGCGCCAGTCGAGCAGCGTGCGGATCGCGCGTTCGTGCGCCGGCGCGCTGCGCGCGGTGACGAGCGCGGTGCGCAGCCGCATCCCGGCCGGCGCGTCGCTCTGCAACCGGTGCAGCGCGCGCAGCAGCGGCGCGAACGGCCCCGGCGCGAGCGGCGTCGACGCGCGCTCCGATTCGTGGCGCTGGAACTCGGCAAGACCGCCCGCCTGGTAAACGCGCTCGGCCTCGTCGGCGAACAGCACCGCGTCGCCGTCGAACGCGATGCGCACTTCGTCGGGATGGTCGGCCGACGCGCGCACGCTCGTCGGCAGCACGCGCGCCGCGGGCACGCCGGCGGCCAGCGCCGACCGCACGTCGGCGTCGTTGGCGCTGAGAAACAGGTTGGCCGCCAGCGGTCGCAGGTAGCGCCACGGCGAGCGGCCGCGCGTGAACACGCCGCGCTGCACCGGCAGCCGGTAGTGCTGCGCCGAGTGGAACACGCGCAGCCCCGACACCGGGTCGTTGCGCGACAGGATGACAACCTCGACCCGCGCCCGGCCGTCGGCGTTGAACGCCAGCAGCTTCTCGACCAGCGGAAACGCGACGCCGGGCGGCGCCGGTTCGGCGACGCGGTCGAGCTGCAGCGCCATGTAGGCATGGTCGTCGCCGGCTTCGAAGACCGTGTTCTCGGCTTCGAAATCGAACAGCGCGCGCGACGAGATCGCGACGACGAGCTGGCCTTCGAGCGTGGCGGGCATGGCGGTTCGAATCGTATGCGCTGCGGCGTGTTTCAATCGCGCGCTGCGCTGTTGCACGAAGGAAGTCGCCATGCCCCGTCTGCTCGTCTGGTCGGTCGCGATCGCCGCCGCGCTGCCGGCGGCGCACGCGCAAAAACTCGCACCGCTGCCGCAGGCCGGGCTGTGGGAGCAGCAGTTCCGCCTCGTCGTCGACGGCCAGGACGTGATCGCGCAGATGAACGCGATGCGCGAGCAGGTGCTGGCGCAACTGCCGCCCGAGCGGCGGCAGCAGATGGAAGAAGCGCTGGCGCGCCACGGCGCCGCCGCCGGCAGCGACGGCGCGACCGCGCGCCACTGCCTGACGCCGCGCGACGTCGCGCAGTGGTCCGACCCGAAGCAGGCGCTGGCGCGGTCGCTGCGCGGACAGCGCCACTGCACCGCCGAGGTCGTCTCGGTCGTCGGCAGCAGCGTGAACTTCACCGGCCGCTGCAACGACGCCCACGGCCTCGACGGCGACTTCACCGGCACCTACACGCAGGCCGACCCGAAGCACTGGACCTACACGATGCAGGGCCGCGGCCGCATGCCCGGCGGCGACCCCGGCGCCGCGCCGGTGGCGATCGAAGGCCGCGGCACCGGCCGCTGGATCGGCGCCGATTGCGGCGACGTGCCGTCGGTCTCGGCGACGGCAGCGAAGCCGCGCGCGCCGGCGCGGCCGGCGTCGTCGGCGGGGACCACGGAGCGGCGCTGATGCGCCGGGCGGCGCGCGACGACCTCGCGCGCACGACCTTCGGCGTCCTCGTCATCGGCGTGCTGCTCGCGGCGACGCTGTGGATCCTGCGGCCCTTCCTCGGCCCCGGCATCTGGGCGGTGATGGTCGTCGTCACGACGTGGCCGCTGATGCTGCGGCTGCAGCGCGGGCTGTGGGGCAAGCGCTGGCTCGCCGTCGTCGTGATGACGGTCGCGCTGGTGCTGCTGTTCGTCGTGCCGCTGACCGCGGCGGTCGTCACGATCGTCGGCAACGCCGACCGTCTCGTCGGCTGGGCGCGCTTCGTCGCGACGTTCCGCCTGCCCGACGCGCCGCCCGAGTGGCTCGTCGCGCTGCCGGTCGTCGGCACGATGGCCGCGCGCGCGTGGCACGAAGCCGCCGCGCTCGGGTTGACCGACCTGCTGCCGCGGTTGAGCCCGTACGCCGGCAACCTGACGCGCTGGTTCGTCGCCGAGATCGGCGGCATCGGTGTGCTGCTGCTGCAGTTCCTGCTGACGGTGATCATCAGCGCGGTGCTGTATGCGCGCGGCGAGGTCGCGGCGCAGCTCGCGCGGCGGTTCGCGGCGCGGCTCGGCGGCAAGCGCGGCGCGTCGGCGGTCGAGCTCGCCGGCTACGCGATCCGCGGCGTGGCGCTCGGCGTCGGCGGCACCGCGGTCGTGCAGTCGCTGCTCGGCGGCCTCGGCGTCGCGCTCGCCGGCGTGCCGTTCGCCGGGCTGCTGACCGCGCTGATGTTCATGTCGTGCCTCGTCCAGCTCGGGCCGGCGCCGGTGCTGCTCGGCAGCGCCGTGTGGGCCTACGTCGACGGGTCGACGTCGTGGGCGGTGGCGCTGGTCGTCTGGGCCGGCGTCGTCGGCACGCTCGACAACGTGTTGCGGCCGCTGTTGATCCGCCTCGGCGCCGAGCTGCCGCTGCTGCTGATCTTCGGCGGCGTCATCGGCGGGCTGTTCGCGTTCGGCCTCGTCGGCATCTTCGTCGGCCCGGTCGTGCTCGCGGTGGCCTACACGCTGCTCGAAGCGTGGATCGGCGACGTCGAGCTGCCGCCGGCGCCGCAGCTGCCGCCGCCGGCGCACGAGCCGGTGCCGCCGCTGCGCGACTGACGCGGCGTCAGCCGGCGCCGAAAACGCCGAGTCGGCGCAACTCGGCGGCGGCGGCGCTTGCGGTGGTGTAGCGCAGCGCCTGCCAGCGCCGCGAGCGCGCGGCGTCGACGTTGACCGCGGTGTCGTCGAAGAACACCAGCCGTTCGGGCGCGACGCCGAAGCGCTCGGCGGCGAGGTCGTAGATCGCGGCGTCGGGCTTGGCGACGCCGACCGCGCTGCTGAACACGCCGTCGGCGAAGCGCGCGATCGTGTCGCCGTTGGCCGCGACGAGCTGCGCGGCCACCGGCGCCGGCATGTTCGACAGGAAGTACAGCGGCACGCCGCACGCATGGAGCCGCTGCAGCAGTTCGAGGCTGTCGGTCAGCGGCTGCAGCTCGCGCGCGACGCCGGCGATCACGGTGCGCAGGTCGCGCGGGTCCAACCCGGTGCGGCGCGCGATTCGAGCGACGCATTCGTCCTCGTCGATGCGGCCGGCGTCGAACTCGCCCCAGTCGCCGCCGTAGCCTTCGAAGAACCGCGCCGCGAGGTCGCGCGCCGCGGCGGTGTCGGGCGCGAGGTGCGGCACTTCGCGCTGCAGCATCGCCACCGGCTGCCAGCGGAACAGCACGCCGCCGAAGTCGAAGACCACCGCGAGGTCGGTCATCGCGCGGTCGTCAAGCGGCGCAGCAGCCCCGCGGTCGACGCGTCGAGCCCGGCGGTGTCGCCGCTGGCAAAGCGCGGCAGCAGCCGGTTCGCCAACTCCTTGCCGAGCTCCACACCCCACTGGTCGAAGCTGTCGATGCCCCACACCGCGCCGCTGGTCCACACGCGGTGTTCGTACAGCGCGACGAGCGCGCCGAGCGACTGCGGCGTCAGCGCGTCGAGCACCAGCGTCGTGCTCGGCCGGTTGCCGGGGAAGGTGCGGTGCGCGGCGAGCACCGTCGGGTCGAGGTCCGCGGCGGCGGTCGGTACGCGTTCGGCGCGCGCTTCGTCGGCGGTCTTGCCGAGCATCAGCGCCTGGCTCTGCGCGAGGCAGTTGGCCAGCAGCATCGTGTGCTGCTCGGCGAGGTCGTGCGCCGGCGTCTTGACCGCGATGAACTCGACCGGCACGACGTCGGTGCCCTGGTGCAGCATCTGGAAGTACGCGTGCTGGCCGTTCGTTCCGGGCTCGCCCCAGACGACCGGGCTCGTCGCGACCGCGAGCGGCCGGCCGGCCTCGTCGACGCGCTTGCCGTTGCTTTCCATCTCGAGCTGCTGCAGGTACGCCGGCAGCCGCGCCAGGCCCTGGTGGTACGGCGCGACGCTGCGGCTCGTACAGCGGTGGAAGTTGCGATACCAGACGTCGACGAGGCCGAGCAGCAGCGGCACGTTGCGCGCGACCGGCGTTTCGGCGAAGTGGCGGTCCATCGCGTGCGCGCCGGCCAGCAGGCCGCGGAACGCGTCGGCGCCGACGGCGATCGCGATCGGCAGGCCGATCGCGCTCCACATCGAATAGCGCCCGCCGACCCAGTCCCAGAAGCCGAACGTCGTGTCGATGCCGAACGCTGCGGCGGCGGCCACGTTGGTCGTCGTCGCCGCGAAATGGCGCGCGATGTCGCTGCCGCCGCGCGCGACGAACCACGCCCGCGCGGCGTTGGCGTTGGCCATCGTCTCCTGCGTCGTGAACGTCTTGCTGGCGACGACGAACAGCGTCGACTGCGGATCGAGCGTCGCCAGCAGCGGCGCAATGTCGTGGCCGTCGACGTTGCTGACGAAGTGCAGCCGCCGCGCCGGCGACGCGTACGGCTGCAGCGCGCGCACCGCCATCTGCGGCCCGAGGTCGCTGCCGCCGATGCCGATGTTGACGACGTCGGTGATCAAAGCGTCGGGACGCACACGCTCGGCGTAGGCGAGCATCGAATCGAGCACCGCGTGGACGTCGTCGGCAAACGGCGCCGCGCCGCGCGGCGCGCGCAGCGCGGTGTGCAGCACCGCGCGACCCTCGGTGACGTTGGCGACCTCGCCGGCGAGCATCGCGTCGCGCCGCGCCGGCAGCGCGCATTCGTCGGCGAGGTCGACGAGGCGCGCGAGCGTGGTCGCGTCGAGCCAGTTCTTCGACAGGTCGGCGAAGACCTCGGGGGCCGCGAACGACAGCGCGTCGAAGCGCGTTGCGTCGGCGGCGAACGCCGCGCGCAGGTCGAAGCCGCGGCCCGCGGTGTCGTAGTGGCGCTGCAGCGCCGACCACGCGGCCGTTTCGTCGCCGCGGCGGCGTCCCGCGGCGTTCGCGCCGTTCGCAGCGTTCACGCCGCCTCCTCGATCAGCCGGTCGAGGCGCACGCTGTCGGCAGCGAACGCGCGGATTCCTTCGGCGAGCTTGTCGCTGGCCATCGCGTCGTCGTTCAGCGCCCAGCGGAACGCCGGCTCGTCGTAGTGGACCGCGGGCAGGTCGAGGTCGCGCGCCGCGGCGGCGTCCAGCGCCAGCGGCAGCGGCGCGCTGCTCGCCTGCAGCTCGGCCAACAGCTCGGGGGCGATCGTCAGCAGGTCGCAGCCGGCGAGCGCGGCGATCTGGCCGGTGTTGCGAAAGCTCGCGCCCATCACCTCGGTCGCGACGCCGTGGCGCTTGAAGTACTGCCAGATCGCGCGCACCGAGCGCACGCCGGGGTCGGCGGGGCCGGCGTTCGCGGCGTCGCTCCACTGCGCGCCGGCGGCCTTCTTGTGCCAGTCGTAGATCCGGCCGACGAACGGGCTGATCAGCCGCACGCCGGCGTCGGCGCAGGCCACCGCCTGGCAGAACGCGAACAGCAGCGTCAGGTTGCAGTGGA
>CBDUBX010000069.1:0-10914 GCA_965365495.1 uncultured Burkholderiales bacterium | reverse complement strand
CGACCGCTACATCGGCTACTGGGAACCGTACGCGACGAGCCACGACACGCTCGACGCCGACACCGCGCTGCTGGACGAGGTGCGCAATGCGGCGCGGGCGCTGGCGCAGGCAGTGGTGCGCGTGCGCGCCGGAACGCTGTCGAGCCCCGACGCCGGATTGTCGCGGCCGCGGCCGAAGTAGTCGGAGGCGGGCGGGCCACCGATGCGGTCGCCGCGGCGTCGGCGGCCGGGCAGGGCGGTGCGACAACGCCCGTTGTGTTCGGTTGCGCGCGACCGAAGCCGCGCGTCGTCAGCCGTCGATGCGCAGCGACAGGTCGACCGCTTCGACATCCTTCGTCAGCTTGCCCACCGAGATGCGGTCGACGCCGGTCGACGCGATCGCGCGGATCGTCTGCAGGTCGACGCCACCCGACGCTTCGAGGACCGCCCGCCCGGCGTTGACCGCGACGGCTTCGCGCAGCGTCGGCAGGTCGAAGTCGTCGAGCAGCACGCTCACCGCGCCGGCCGCCAGCGCCAGCGCCAGTTCGTCGAGACTCTCCACCTCGATCTGCACCGGCACGCCGGCATCGAGCGCGAGTGCCGCGGCCAGCGCCTGCGCGACGCCGCCGGCGGCGGCGATGTGGTTCTCCTTGATCAGGACGCCGTCCCACAACGCCAGTCGCTGGTTCGCGCCGCCGCCGACTCGCACCGCGTACTTCTGCGCCTGTCGCAGCCCGGGCAGCGTCTTGCGCGTATCGAGCACCATGCAGCCCTTGGGGTTCGGCGACGCTCCGGCGATCGCCTGAACGTAGCGCCGCGTCACGGTTGCCGTCGCCGACAGCGTCTGCAGGAAGTTCAGCGCCGGCCGCTCGGCCGACAGCAGTGCCCGCGCATCGGCATCGATGCGGCAGACGACATCGCCGGTGGCGGCTTCGGCGCCGTCTTGGACGAGCCAGTCGACGGTCGCACCGGCGTCCAGCACCTGAACGCAGGCGTCGAACCATTCGCCGCCGCAAACAACGGCTGGCGACTTGGCGACGACACGCGCTCTGACCCGTCGTTGCGGCACCAGTTGCGCCGTCCAATCTCCGCGGCCGATGTCTTCGATCAGCGCATCGCGCACATTGCGCAAGCGGGCCGACGCGAGCGTCTCGTTGTCGTCGAACACGGCAGGCTCGGGGTGGCGGATGAAATCCGAGGAAGGGAGCGCGATTGTCACGCCGCGCGACCGCGCGCAGGCATCGGCAGGTCGGACGTGCGCGCGTCGTCACGCCGGCTAGCGCAACCGGCGGCATCGATCGACGCAGCAGAATCACCGACCATGCCGATCGACACCCGCGACTGGTACCGTGAACGCCGACGCGATCACGATTTGCGGCAGCGCCCGCCTGGAGTTGACCCGCTTTCGTTGACACCCTACCGTGAAGAAGGAAGGAGTCGACGATGCCCCGAACCCGACCGCCATATCCGGCGGAGTTCCGACAACAGATCATCGAGCTGGCGCGTGCCGGCCGCACGCCCGGCGAGCTCGCGCGCGAGTTCGGTTGCTCGGCGCAGACCATCGCGAACTGGCTGGCGCAGGCGGCCATCGATGCCGGCAAGCCGCTGCCCGGCAAGGATGGGCTGAGCAGCCAGGAGCGTCAGGAGCTCAACCGACTGCGCCGAGAGAACCGCCAGCTCAAGCTGGAGCGGGAGATCCTCTCAAAAGCCGCGGCCTGGTTCGCCAACAAGGACGAGCGGGCGCGCGATGCGTCTTCGAGCTCGTGAAGGCGAACCAGGCCGACCTCCCCGTGAGCACGATGTGCCGCGTCTTGGGCGTGACGGCCGCCGGCTACTACGCGTGGCTCGGTCGTGCGCCCTCGCGTCACGCCCAGGACGACCACGCCCTTGTCGAGCGCATCCGTGTCGCGCACGAACGCTCCGGCGCAATCTACGGCAGCCCGAACATCCACGCCGAACTGCGCGACGAGGGTGTGCGGGTGGCCAGGAAGCGCGTGGCGCGTCTGATGCACGAGGCACGCCTTCGCGGCGTGAGCCGCCGCAAGCGCTTCGTCGTGACGACGCAGCGCGACGCGCGCCAGCGCCCGGCGCCGGATCTGGTGAAGCGCTCGTTCACCGCCGCGGGCCCCAACGAGCTGTGGGTCGCCGACATGACCTACATCGCCACCTGGGCAGGAGCCGTCTACTTGGCCATCGTCGTCGACGTCTGGAGCCGTCGCATCGTCGGCTGGGCGATCGGCGAGCAGATGACGGCCGGGCTCGTCGTGCAGGCCCTGGACCTGGCCGGCTTCCAACGCCGGCCGACGAACGTCATCCACCACAGCGACCAGGGCAGCCAGTACACGAGCCTGGCGTTCGGCCAGCGCTGCAAGGCGCTCGGCGTTCGCCCGTCGATGGGAAGCGTGGGCGACGCCTACGACAACGCGATGGCCGAGAGCTGCTTCGCCAGCCTCGAGTGCGAGCTGCTGGATCGACGCACCTTCAAGACCAAGATCGAGGCGCGACTGGCGGTCTTCACTTGGATCGAGGGTTGGTACAACCCGCGCCGCCGTCACTCCGCCCTCGGCCGCATCGCGCCGGCGGAGTTCGAGCGCCGACATGCCGCCAAGCCCGCCCTCCAAGACGACTTGCCCACCGTCGGCGTCTGCGTGGCGGGCGCCACGCCGCCGGTGGACAAGTCTGCGCCGGAGCACATCAACGTGACTTGAAACCCAAGCCCTCAACCGTCAACGAGATCGGGGCAACTCCAACTCCAACTCCAGTCCAGGCGGCGGCCAGTGCGGAAAGCGATGGGACACCGGCTCCGCGCAACCCAAGCCGCAAGCATCCGGGACTCAACGCGCAACCCAGTCGTGCGCATCCGGGAGTAGCCGCTTTCCCTGTCGGCCTCGCAACCCAGTCCCGCGTATCCGGGAGTTCAACCAACAAGAAAGTTATCCGGGGATTGGCGCCACCCAGTTGTGCGTATCCGGGGGTCGGCTGTTTTGCCGAACGAAGAATCAATGGGTTAGGGCTGATTTCTCGACATCGCAACCCAGTCTGACGCATGGTTTGGGTTGCCGAACAAACGTCGAATTGCCCGACACGGCTAGTGGTTTACATAATATACATTGTGCGCTGTCTGTGTCGTCGTTCTTAACAGCCGCCCGGGAGTCACGAGCCCGATGACGGTGCCAAGCGCTTGAATTTCGACGTCCTCCGGCCAAGCGGCAGGCTTCTCGCTTCTGAACGTCCCGTGGTGCTCGACATCGACCGCAGGAGAGCCGCACCCCGTCACGCACCGCGCCGGGCCCGTTCGTACGTCGTCGCCCTCTGGCTGGCCGGGGCTTGCGCGACGGCGCCGACGGCGGCGGATCCGGTCGCGCCGCCGACGGTGACGGCGACGCAGGAAGCAGCCGACGACCGCCGGCCGGGTCGTTCGACATCGACGGTCGGCGACCCCTCTGCGCCGACCCCGGCGCCGTCGCAGACGGTCGATCTGCTGCTCGAACTGCAGGCCAAGCCGGCGACGGTGCCCGACGTACGGTCATCGACGGCGCCGTCGGCGAGCGATCGACAGCGCGGCGGCGGCGACGCCGATCGCGCCGCCGGTGCGACCGAGCCGCGGTCGCCGGCGATGTTCGGCGCCGACGCGCCGACCGGCGCGCCGGGCGACGCCGGCAGCGACGAAAAGCGAGCCGAGTGGCGGGCGTCGCCTTACACGCGCGGCGTGCGTGCCGCCAACCCCTCGCCGGACCCGCCGCGGCGCCACGCCACGGGCGACGCGTCCGAGGGGCTTGCGGTCCGCGACCTCATGCCGCGCCCCTGGCGGCAGTGGCTGCGCGAACACCGCGGGCCGGTGACCGGCGGCGCGATCGCGGCGTTCATGCTGATCGCGCTGCTTTCGGCGCGTGCGACACGCCGGGGCGGCTGAGCCACAACTTAGAGTTCGGCGCTCGACCGCGCAGCAGGCGCTGCGCCGCGCCGGGGCGGCAAGCCGGCGCGGCGGCTGTCGAACTCAGTCGTCGATGCGCGAGGTCATTGCGTCGTCGTCGCCGTCGTCGTCGCCGCAACCGGCGCCGAGCAGCGGCCGGTCGAGCGGCCGGCAGAGGTGGCGGCGCAGCTGCGCCAGGCGCTCGGACTTCTCGACCGCGGCGACCACCGCCTCGGGGTTCATCAGCAGCATGAACGGGTTCGCAGTCAACGCAATGTGGGACATGTCGACACTCCGGTGCGCCCGCCAGCGGCGGCGATGCATCGCACTCTACGGAGGTCGACCGCGCGCTCCTAGTCGGGACCCCGCCACAGCGCGTGTCGGGTGACTTCCGACACGAATGTCGTCGTCGCCGCCGTGTCGCGTCAGCGCCGCCCGGCCTGCAAGCGGCCGGCCAACGCGTCGCGACCCGCATCGCGCGCGAAGTCGGCGGCCGTCAGCCCGCGTGCGTTGCGCGCCGCGAGGTCCGCGCCCCCTGCCAGCAGCAACGATGCCGACGCCTCGGCGCCGTAGCGCGCGGCCATCATCAGTGGCGTCGTGCCGTTGGGCGAACGCGCGTCGATCGCCGCACCGCGGTCGAGCAGCAGCGCGACGGCGCGCGGTTCGGGGCCGGCCGCCGCGTAGTGCAGCGGCGACCATCCTTCGCGGTCGATCGCCGCGCCCCGCTCGACCAGACGCCGCATCCAGTCAAGCCGGCCGTGCAGCGCGGCGAGCATCAGCGGCGTCTCACCGGCGGCGTTGGTCGCGTCGATGCGCGTGCGCGAGTCGTCGAGCAGCACCGCGGCGACCTTCGGCGCGTCGTCGCGCAGCGCCAGATGCAGCGCGGTCTGGCCGCGGTCGTCGGCAATGTTGGGGTCGAGGCCTTCGCGCAGCGCAGCGACGACGCCGCGCTCGTTATCGACCGCGACTGCGCGGAAGAACGCGACACGGTCGTTCGCGATCGCCGCCGAAATCGTTATTGCGGCAGCAATATAAACCGCGAAGTTAAAGCGTTTCATAAAGTCATGTCGCCGACGCCAGCTTCGAGGTTTCAACGCCGAACAGTGCCTCGAAGTTGCGCCGCGTCGCTTCCGCCACTGTGGCGAGCGGCAACCCCTTGATCGCGGCGAGCTGCTCGGCCACATGAACGACGTAGGCCGGCTCGTTCGGCCGCCCGCGGTGCGGCACCGGCGCGAGATACGGGCTGTCGGTTTCGATCAGGCAGCGGTCGAGCGGCACGGCGCGCGCCACGTCGCGCAGCGCCTCGGCGTTGCGGAACGTCAGGATGCCCGAGAACGACACGTGAAAGCCGAGGTCGATCGCGGCTTCGGCGACGTCGCGCGTCTCGGTGAAGCAGTGGAACACGCCGCGCACGGCGCCCTGCCCTTCGGCGCGCAGGATCGCCACGGTGTCGGCCGCGGCGGCGCGGGTGTGGACGACGAGCGGCCGCCCGGTCGCCCGCGCGGCGCGAATGTGCACCGCGAAGCGCTCGCGCTGCCACGCGACGTCGTCGCGGCTGCGGTCGCCGAGGCGGTAGTAGTCGAGCCCGGTTTCGCCGATTGCGACGACGCGCGGGCGCCCGGCGCGGTCGACGAGGTCGTCGACGGTCGGCTCGGCCACGCCCTCTTCGTCGGGATGGACGCCGACGCTGCACCACAGCGGCGGGTGGTCGACCGCGAGTCCGTGCACGCGGTCGAACTCCTCGAGCGTCGTGCAGATCGCCAGTGCGGCGCCGACGCGCGACGCGGCCATCGCCGCCAGCACCTGCGGCATCCGCTCGTACAGCCCGGCGGCGGTCAGGTGGCAGTGCGAATCGATGAACATCGGTCTCGGTCGTGCGCGCAGCAGCAAAAACGAACGGCGACGCCGCAGCGGCGACGCCGGCGCTACAGCGTCTGCGTCGGCTTGGCCGACGAGATGCCGGTGCCGAGGATTTCCTCGATGCGCAGCTTCAGCTGGCGCGACTTCTCGTCGCTCGGAAAGCGCACGCCGACGCCTTGCGTCCGCCCGCCCGACGCGTTCGCCGGCGTCAGCCACACGACCTTGCCGGCGATCGGGAAGCGCTGCGGGTCGTCGGGCAGCGACAGCAGCAGGTAGATGTCGTCGCCGAGGCGGTATTCGCGAGTCGTCGGCACGAACAGCCCGCCGTCGGTGAGCAGCGGCATGTAGGCGGCGTACAGCGCGCCCTTCTCGCGGAACACGAGCTGGATCACGCTCGGCCGCGGCGCCGCGCCGCCGGCGCCGACGATCGGCGGGCCGAGGCCGCCGGAACGCGTTGTCGCGGCGCGGTCGTTCATCGCGGCAGTGTAGCGAAGCGTCGCTGCGCCACCGGCGACGACGGCGGTGGCGCGCTGCCGAGCACCGCGGCGGCGGCGGCCACCAGCGCGTCGACGAGCAGCGGCTCGTGCCACGGGTGCTCGTCATTGCGCGCCAGCCGCAGCAGGTCGCGCTGCCAGTCGACGAGCGCCGGCAGCGTTGCGCCGCGCGGCACCGCGCCCGGCGGGAAGAACCGCGGCGCGGTGCCGACGGCCTGCGCCATCGCGTCGTGGCAAAGCTTGGCCAGCGCATCGACGATCGCCGGTACCGGCCAGCCGGACAGCGCCGCAGCGTCGCCGCGCGCCACCGCGGCCGGCAGCCGGGCCCACGCCGCGGCGTCGATGCCGGCGCCGGCCAGCGCCTGCGCGTCGAGCGGCCGCCCGCCGGCGGCAGCGAGCAGCACTTCGCCACCCGTCACACCCTGCGCGGCGAGCCACGCTTGAGCGGTGGCGGCGGCAGGCGCGTGCAACGCGACGGTCTGGCAGCGGCTCGCGACCGTCGGCAGCAGCCGCGCCGGGTCGGCGGCGGTGATCACGATCCGCGTACCGCTCGGCGGTTCTTCGAGCGTCTTCAGCAGCGCGTTCGCGGCGGCGGGGTTCATCGCGTCGGCCGGGTGGACAACGGCCACCTTGCCACGCCCACGCGATGCAGTGCGCGTGACCCAGTCGACGAGGCCGCGGATCTCGCCGACGCGCACTTGGCGGCTCGGTTTGCGCTTGCCGTCGTCGGCTTCGCGGTCGTCGGCGAGCGGCCAGTCGTGCTCGCGGCGCAGCGCTTGCGGCAGCAGCACGAACAGGTCGGGGTGGACGCGCGCCTGCACCAGGCGGCACGCCGCGCAACGCCCGCACGCCGCCTGCGCCGGCGCGGTGTCCTCGCACAACAACGATTGCGCCAGCGTCAGCGCCAGCGGCAGCGCACCGTTGCCCGGCGCGGCGTCGAGCAGCAACGCGTGGCCGCGGTGCCCGGCGGCCAGCGCCGCGGCCAGCGCCGGCGCCAGCCACGGCAGCGGCAGCGCGCCGTCGTCGGCTACGACCACGTCCGGCTCTGCAGCGCCGCCTCGATGCGCTGCCGGACCGTCGCCACGTCGGCGTCGGCGTCGATGCGCACGAAGCGCTGCGGCTCGGCGGCGCAGCGCGCGGCGTAGACCGCGGCGACGCGCGCGAAGAACGCTTCGTCCTCGACTTCGAAGCGGTCGGCGGCGCGGCCGGCACGGCGGCGCGCGGCGGCGACCGCCGGCGGGGCGTCGAGCCAGATCGTCAGGTCGGGCTGGCGGCCGCGCTGGACCCAGCCTTCGAGCTGCGACAGCACAGCGGGGTCGAAGCCGCGGCCGCCGCCCTGGTAGGCGAACGTCGCGTCGGTGTAGCGGTCGGAAACGACGATCGCACCGCGCGCCAGCGCCGGCTCGATCACCTGCTGCAAGTGGTCGCGCCGCGCGGCGAACACCAACAGCGCCTCGGTCAGCGCGTCCATCGGCCGCGCCAACACCAATTCGCGCAGCGCTTCGGCCAGCGGCGTGCCGCCGGGCTCGCGGGTGCGCACGACGTCGGCGCCGCGGCGCTGGAACCAGTCGACGATCGCGTCCAGATGCGTGCTCTTGCCGGCACCGTCGATGCCTTCGAGCGTGACGAAACGGCCGGGCGTCACCGTCCGCGCCGTTGGTAGAGATTCACCGCACGATTATGGTCGGCGAGGGTGTCGGAAAAGATGCTGCTGCCGTCGCCGCGCGCGACGAAGTACAGCGCCGTCGTCGCCGCCGGCCGCACCGCGGCCTGCAGCGACGCGAGGCCCGGCAGCGCGATCGGCGTCGGCGGCAAGCCGGGCCGGGTGTAGGTGTTGAACGGCGTGTCGACGAGCAGGTCGCGCTTGCGCAGGTTGCCGTCGAACGCGTCGCCGAGGCCGTAGATCACCGTCGGGTCGCTCTGCAGCGGCATGCCGCGGCGCAGGCGGTTCGTGAACACGCCGGCGACGAGCGCGCGATCGGCCTCGACGCCGGTCTCCTTCTCGACGATCGACGCCAGCGTCAACGCGTCGGCCGCCGACTGCAGCGGCGTGTCGGGGGAGCGCGCGGCCCACGCCGAATCGAGGTGGTCGCGCAACGCGCGGTGCGCGCGCTTGAGCACCGTGAGGTCGCTGACGCCGCGGCTGTAGGCGTAGGTGTCGGGGAAGAAGCGACCTTCCGCGGCGACGCCGGGCTCGCCGACCGCGGCCATCAGCTCGACGCTCGACATCGCCGCCGTCGTCGACACGAGCCCCGGCGCGCCGGCCAACGCGCTGCGCAGCTGCGCGAGCGTCCATCCTTCGATGAAACGCACCTGCTCGAGCGCTTCGTCGCCCTGCACCATCTTCTCGAGCAGGCTGCGCGGCGTGGTCGTCGCGTCGATCGCGTAGCTGCCGGCGCGGATCCGCCGCGCCTGCCCCGAGAAGCGGAACCACTCGTACAGCCAGCGCGGCGACGTCTGCACGCCGGCATCGACCCACGCGTTCGCGACATCGCGCGGGCTGGCGCCGCGCTCGATCGACAGCTCGACGCGCGGTGCGGCCAACGGCAGCGGTCGGTCGAGCCACCACGAGACCGCCGCCGTCGCGGCGACGGCTGCGGTCACCGCGACGAGGACGAGCCCCAGCACGACGCGGGCGGCGCCGCCGCGCTGCGTGACCGTCGTGCGCCGCCCCATGGCGCGAAATCATAATCAGCCGATGCTCGAGCCCGCGCCCTCGCCCGCCGTGCCGCACGGTGCCGTCCGCCTCGTCGACTGGGGCGTGATCCGCGCCGTCGGCGCCGACGCCCGCGCCTTTCTGCACGGCCAGCTGACGCAGGACATCGAAGGCTTGGCGCCGGGACAAGCGCGGCTCGCCGGGTTGTGCTCGGCGAAGGGCCGGCTGCTCGCAACCTTCGTCGCGTGGTCGCCGCAAGCCGACGAGGTGCTGCTGGCGTGCAGCGCCGACCTGCTCGCGCCGACGCTGAAGCGGCTGTCGATGTACGTGCTGCGTGCGCGCTGCAAGTTGGTCGACGCGTCGGCCGACGCGCCGCTGTGGGGCGTCGTCGAACCGGCCGAAGACGCGGCCCAGGGCGCAGCGCTCGCGCCGTGGCAGACGATCGCCGACGGCGGTGCCTTGCGCATCGGCTTGCCGGGGGCGGCGCTTGGCGGCGTGACGGTGTCGCGGTCGCTGCGTGTCGGTGCGGCGCCAGCGGGGCCCGAGATCGACGTCGCGGTCTGGGACGCGCTCGAATGCCTCAGCGGCGTCGCGCGGGTCGTCGCGTCGACCGCCGAGCAGTTCGTACCGCAGATGGTGAACTTCGAAGTCGTTGGCGGCGTCAGCTTTCGCAAGGGCTGCTACCCGGGGCAGGAAGTCGTCGCCCGCAGCCAGTACCGCGGAACCGTGAAACGACGCGCGCAGCTGCTGCTCGGCGACGGCGCGGCGCTCGCGCCGGGGCAGGAGATTTATCACGTCGCCGAACCCGGCCAGCCGGCGGGGATGGTGGTCCTGGCGGCCGAGGCGCCGGGCATCGGCGGCGTCGCGCTGGCCGAGGTCAAGCTGGCCGCGGTGGCCGCCGGCGCCCACGGCTTTCGCGCGCGCGGCATCGACGGGCCGGCGCTGCGACTGGGTGCCCTGCCCTACACGATCGCCGACCTCGACGACGCCGCGTGACGCAGAAACGGACTGCGACCGATCACGGTTTCGGCGGCGCGCGAGCGCTGTTCGTCTACTGGCGTTGTGACGCCGCCGACTCGGCCGAGGCGCTGCGCGACGCCGCGGCATGGCTCGCCGCCGCGCGGCGCGACCATCCCGGGCTGACGACGCGCCTCTATCGCCGCGACGACCCAACTCGCTCGCGGGTGACGGTGATGGAAACCTATTCAGCGGCGCGCGGCATCGACCCGGCGCTCGACACCGTGCTCGTGACCGCCGCCGCCACGGCACTGGGTCGCTATGCCCTCGACGGGCGGCACGTCGAGCGGTTCGACGCGGTCGACGACGACCCTGCATGACGGAGTCCCGCGAGCGCGCAGGGGCTCGCTCGGTCCCGACTGGCCCAGTGCCGAAAGCCGCCCGGGCCTTCGGGCCGTCAAGATCCGCGCAGGCGGACCTGGAGCCGCGGCCCTCGGCGCGGCCGCTTGTATCGCGGCCGGAGCCTTCGACCAGAACTTGCCGCCTTCCGGCGGCTCGGTCCGGTCTCAGCCGGCGCCGGAGGCGCCGGGCCTTCGGGCCGTCCAGGTCCGCGCAGGCGGACCTGGAGCCGCGGCCCTCAGCGCGGCGGCTTGCAGGCCGCCGCGCCTTCGTCGAGCGCTCGCGAGCCCGCAGGGGCTCGCTCGGTCCCGACTCAGCCCTCCAGCACGGAGCGGAGCATCCAGGCGGTCTTTTCGTGGATGTCGAGGCGCTGCGTCAGCAGGTCGGCGGTCGGTTGGTCGCCGGCGCGGTCGGCGGTTTCGAAGACGCTGCGCGCGGTGCGGGCGACGGCTTCGTGACCCTCGGCGAGGATCGCCACCATGTCGAGCGCCTTCGGCGGCGACTTCGGCGCGTCCTTCAGCGACGTCAGTTCGACGAACTGCGCGTACGACCCCGGCGCCGGGTGGCCGAGCGAGCGGATGCGCTCGGCCATCGGGTCGATCGCGTTCCACAGCTCGGTGTACTGCTCCATGAACATCGCGTGCAGCGAGTTGAAG
>CBDUBX010000068.1:0-10948 GCA_965365495.1 uncultured Burkholderiales bacterium | reverse complement strand
GCGCGCCCGGCAGCTGCACCTTCGTGAACAGCTGCCAGCGCGACCCGCGCAGCGACCGCACGAGGTCGAGCAGGTCGGGTTCGATCTCGCGCAGGCCGCGCGCGGTGGTCAGCAGGATCGGGAACACCGCGATCGAGAATGCCATCAGCGAGTTCGGCAGTACGCCGTACTTGAACCAGACGATGATCAGCGGCCCGAGCGCGACCTTCGGAATCATGTTCAGCGTGACGAGCAGCGGCAGCATCAGCGACTCGAGCGTCTTCGACCACGTGAACGCCAGCGCCAGCAGCACGCCGACGACGAGCGCCAGCGCGTAGCCGCCGAAGATCTCGGTGGCGGTGACGCGAATGTTGTCCCACCAGCCGTAGTCGTCGACGAGCAGTGCGCGGAACGTGTCGCCCGGCGACGGCATCACGAAGCGCGGCACGTCGGCGACCGTGACGAAGCCGTACCACGCCGCCAGCAGCAGCAGATGGGCGACGACGCCGAGCACGTAGCGGCGCAGCTTGTGGTCGGTCATTGCAGCCAGCGTTGCAGGTTCGCGGCGACGAAGTCGTCGTCGGCGAGGTCGGCGTGGTCGCGCAGCACGCGGTCGATCTCGGCCGCCTGCCCCGGCGACAGCGTTTCGTCGGGGTCGAGGCAGGCGATCGTTTCGAGCAGCCCCTGGCGGCGCAGCACTTCGTGGCAGCCGGCGATGCAGCCGGCGAACCCGTTGGCGACGTCGAAGAACGCCGCGTTGCAGTCGGTGACGCGCGAGTCGAGGGCCAGCAGGTCGGCGTCGACGCGGCCGGCGTCGCGCGCAGCGGCGATGCGCTCGAACAGCTCGACCGCGCGCCGCGTACCGACGCTCCAGTGGCCGAGCAGGCCGCCGCGCAGCCGCACGCGCACAGTGTCGTCGCCACGGCGCACATCGAACGGCGCCAGCAGGTCGAGGACGATGTGGTCGTCGTTGCCGGTGTACAGCGTCACGCGGTGCTCGGCGTTCGCCGCGACGACGCCGCGCACGACGTCGAGCGTGCGGTAACGATGAAACGGCGCGATCTTGATCGCGACGACGTTGTCGATCGCCGCGAAGCGGCGCCAGAACCCGACCGGCAGGTCGACGCCGCCGACCGCCGGCTGCAGGTAGAAGCCGATCAGCGGCATCGTCTCGGCGACCGCTTCGCAGTGCGCGACGATGGCGTCGAGCGGCGCGTCGCGCCAGGCCGCGAGGGACAGCAGCCCGGCGTGGTAGCCGTGCGACAGCGCGGTTTCGGCTTCGGTGCACGCCTGCGCGGTCGACCCGGCCAGGCCGGCGACGAGGACCAGCGACCGCCGCGGCGCCTCGCCCGACGCGGCCGGCCAGTCGCGCGCGGTACGCGCGGCGAGCGCGAGCACCGTCTCGTACAGCCCGTGCTCGCGGATCGCGAACTGCGTCGTGTGCACGCCGACCGCGATGCCGCCGGCGCCGGCGTCGACGTAGTAGCGCGTCAGCGCCCGCTGGCGGCGTTCGTCGAGCCGCCGTCGCGCGTCGAGCGCCAGCGGGTGCGCCGGGATCACGGTGCCGGCGGCGAGCGTGGCGAGCACGTCGGGCGGCAGTTCGGATCGGTGTCGTCTCATCGGTGTAACCCCGGGGCCCCGGGTGCTGCCGGACAGCGTTGACCGGCGAGGCGCTGTTCTATACTGCCCCCGGCAAATCACCAACTGGTGAATTTACCGGTTGCCTTGGGTCGCCCTTCGGTTGCCCGCGCTACCCAGTTGCCATGAGCGGCCCATCGAAGACCGCCCCCTCGTTCGTTCGCCCCTTCGCTGTCCGCCACAGGAGACTTTCGATGAGATCCACGCTTGCCATCGTCGGCGCCGTTGCCGCGACGCTGTTCGCCGCGGCGCCGGCACACGCCCAGCAGAAGGTCGACTTCGTGCTGAACTGGGTGCCCGGCGGCGACCACGCGCCGTACTACTACGCGAAGAAGCTCGGCTGGTACGCCGAGCAGGGCATCGACCTGAACATCGAGCCGGGCAAGGGGTCGGCGCTGGCCACGCAGCGCGTCGGTGCCGGTGCGACGCCGCTCGGGCTGGCCGACATGGGCGGCGTGCTCGTCGCCAAGGGCAAGGGCGCCGACACGGTCGCGGTCTACAACGTCTACGCCAATTCACCGCAGGGCATGTACTGGCTCAAAAGCTCGGGCATCGGCGGCGTCAAGGACTTCCCGGGCAAGAAGATCGGCAACCCCGCGGCCGACGGTGCGCGCGTGATGTGGCCGGCGCTGGCCAAGGCCAACAACGTCGACCCGAAGTCGGTCACGTGGGTCAACATCGACGCCAACGCCAAGGTCGCGGCGCTGAAGTCCAAGGCGATCGACGTGACGACGTCGTTCTACAACATCCACCACATCTTCCAGCGCGAGCTCGGCGACGACATGGGCTTCCTCGCGTGGCGCGACGCCGGTCTGAACCCGTACGGCAACTCGATCATCGTCAACGAGAAGTTCCTGCGCGAGAACCGGCCGCTCGTCGAGAAGTTCGTCAAGGTCACGCAGCGCGCGTTCGCCGCCTGCGTGAAGGAGCCGCAGCCGTGTGTCCAGGCGCTCGTCGACGCCAACGGCGCGCTGAAGCTCGACAACGAGCTGCAAAACTGGGCGCTGGTCGAGAAGCTGATGAGCGACAAGCATTCGCGCGAGGTCGCGCTCGGCATCCACGACGACGCGCGGATGCGCGCCGACTACGAGCTCGTCAAGGAGTACATCGGCGTCGACAAGCCGTTCGACGTCAAGACGGTCTACACCAACGAGTTCCTCGACCGCTCGGTGCGGATGACGAAGTGAACCATGGCCGGCGGCGCGCCGTTGGGGCTTCGCCGTCGGCCTTGCGCCCTGCCCGTTCGGCGGTCGCTCAGCCGAGTTCCGGGCCAGCGACGAGCACCAGCGCCGTCCGGTCGCCCGGCGCGCGGGGCGACCCGCGCACCATGCGCGTGAACGGCCGTTCGACGGCGAATCCCCGCGTGCGCAGCGCGTCGGCGACCGCCGCGCGTTCGTCGACAAGATCGACGACGACTGCGGCGCCGCCGATCGCCGCCAGCGCCGCGTCGAGCAGCGTCGTCGCCGTGGCGTCGTCGGCGGCGACCAGCGGGCCGACTTGCGCCGCGCTGCGACCGGGTCGGCCGAAGACGTAACCGCCGACGGTGTCGCCCGCGTCGGCGACGAGCGCGCAGCGCGGCGCGCGCGCCGCGAGGTCGCGCAACAACGGTGTGCGGTCGGCGCCGAACACGGCTGCGTCGAGCGCGGCGATCGCCGGCCAGTCGTTCGCGTCGACCGCGCGCAGCCGCGCGCCGCCGGCCGATCGCGCCGCGGACCGACCCGCGTCCCTGCCGCCGGCGACGGCGCCCGTGTGCGCGCCGGCGACGGCGCCCGTGTCGGCGCCGGTGCGTGCGCCAGCTCGCGCGCCGGTGTTCGCGCCGGTTGCTCGCCGCCACCGCGTGAAGCCCCAGTCGTCGACGAAGCCGGCGGCGCGGTAGACGCCGTGGCCGGCCGGCGTCGCGTCGAGCACGGCGGCGCGGCCATCGCGGTCGAGGTCGGCGAGCGCGTGGTCGAGCAGCCGCCTCGCGTGGCCGTGGCGGCGGTGCGCCGGCAGCACCAGCACCATGCTGACCCACGCGAACGCCGCAGCGACATCGTTGCCGCACGGCGATTCCACGCTCAGCGTCGGCGTCGCGGCGGCTGCCGCCGGCGACGCGTTGTAAGGCAACACCATCGTCGACGCGACGAGCGTCGGCCCGCCGCTGCCGTCGTCGTCGTCGACGACGATCCCCCAGCCGCGGCCGCGGCGCAGCATCGCCGTCCAGTCGGCGAGATCCTGGTTCCAGCTCGCCGCTGTCGACAGCGCGAGGAGCGCCGGCAAATGCGCGTCGGTCAGCTCGACGAGCATCGCCGGCCGACCTTCGCTCAATACCGCCCGTCGCGCGTCGAGAAGTGCGTCGGCTTGCCGAGGCTCGCGCCGCCGCGAGCGACCCAGTCGGCGACCCAGTCGACCATCGTCTCGACGCCGATCGGCGGCGCGCCGAACAGCCGCTGCGCCTGCCGGGTGTCGATCAGCCACGCGGTCGGCGCCTCGGTGCCGACGACCACCGGTACGCGGCCGAAGCGCCGGCCGAACTCGGCGGCCAGCCAGCGCACCGACGTGTGCGCCGGCCCGGTGACGTTGATCGGCGTCGTCGGCGCCGTGCAGTGCGCCAGCAGCCGCAGCGCCTGATCGTTGGCATCGCCCTGCCAGATGACGTCGGCGTGGCCCATCGTCAGGTCGACCGGCCGGCCGTCGAACACCGCTCGCGCGACGTCGTGGAGCACCCCGTAGCGCATGTCGATCGCGTACGACAGCCGCACCAGCCGACCCGGCGTGCCGAGGACGCGCGACGCGTGCTCGAAGACGCGCTCGCGGCCGACGCACGACCAGGCGTAGTCGCCGGGCGGCGGCGTCGCCGGCGTGTCCTCGCCGGCGCCGGGGCCGTCGACGGCGGCGAACGGGTAGACGCACGCGGTCGAGAAGACGACGCTGCGCCAGCCGCGAAACGCGTCGGCGACGCGCGCCGGCACCGCGACGTTCATCGCCCACGTCAGCGCCGCGTTGTCGGCGGCGCCGAACTTGTGGCCGGCCATGTAGACGAGGTTCGCCGGGCCGTCGGCGACGCGCTTCGGCAACGCTTCGACGGCCGCGCCGTCGAGCAGGTCGCAGGCGACGCATTCGACGCCGTGCGCCTCGAGCGACTCGCGCACCGCGGGGTCGGAGAACCGCGCGACGCCGACGACGCGCTTGTCGGGCGCGGCGCGCTTGGCCAGCCGTGCGAGCGTCGGCCCCATCTTGCCGCCGACGCCGACGACGACGATCGGACCGTCGACCGCCGCGAGGTCGGCGACGAGCGCCGGCGACGGCCGCGTCATGAACTCCTCGAGCGCGTCGACGTCGGCGAAGGCGCGCGGCAGCGACGGCGCCGCGGCGGCGGCGGCCGCCGCGGCGGCGGATGACGAGGTTGCCGCCGACGCCTCCGCCGCCGCGGATGTCGCGGCTGCCGCGGCTGCCGCGGCTGCGCCGGACATTGCGCCCGCTGCTGCGCCGGTACTGCCGGCCGTCATGCCGCGACGCCTTCGTAGCGGTCGCGCCCGGCGGCGAGCGCGCGCATCTTCGCGTCGGCGATGCCGCGCTTGAGCATCCAGAACCCGCAGTCGGGGTGGATGTACTTCACGCGGCCCTCGCCAAGCACGCGTTCGGCGCGCTCGATCGCGCGCGCGACCGCGTCGGCGCTTTCGACGTCGGTGGCCTTGATGTCGACGACGCCGAGGCCGAAGCCGATCTCCGGCCGCAGCTCGCGAAAGGCCTGCAGCTCGTCGGGCGGGCGGTGCGCGCATTCGAGCACCACGTGGTCGACGTGCAGCGCGTTGAGGTAGCCGATCAGCCGGTCCCACGTGCCCTGCTGCACCGTCTGCCCGCCGTAGTTGCCGAAGCACAGGTGGACCGCGGCCTTGCCCTGCACCGCGTCGAGCACGCGGTTCATCGCCGACGCCGCCCACTCGGCTTCGTCGGGGTGGCCCGGCAGGTTGGCCTCGTCGAGCTGGACGACGTCGGCGTTCAGGTGGCGCACCTGCTCGGCCAGCGCGTCGGCGATCGCGTGCGCGACCTGCGCGGTGTCGCCGTAGTGCTTGTCGATCAGCGTCTTGGCCAGCATGTGCGGGCCGGTGACGGTGAACTTGAAGGTGTGCGTCGCCAGCGCCTTGGCGCGCGCGCAAGCCAGCGGCAGGTCGAGGCTGCCGCTGCCGATCGGGCCGACGACGGTGCCCGGCGGGCGGGTGCGGAACTTCATGCCGCTGCTCGAGCGGTAGGCGATCAGGTCGTCGAACGAGAAGCGCTGGCTGATCCCGTCCATCGGCTTGACGAAGTACTCGATCATCCCGTTGGTCTCGGGATGGTTGATGTCGAAGCGGTACAGCTCGCCGTCGCAGACGACGTCGACGCCGGCCTGCTCCTGCGTCGCGATGACGACGCGGGTCGCGTCGACGAGCGCCTGCTCCGACGGCGCGGCGACGAGCCAGTCGGGCACCGGGTACGAGCCGACGACGGTGGTCTGGATCCTGGGCATGGCGGTCCTCGACGACAGGGTTGGAGAGAAAGAACTAGGCCGGATAGCGCCGCTCGACGAGCGCCGCGGTGTCGGGCAGGACCGCGCTGCCGAATCCCGGCGTCGCCAGCGAGCCGATCGCCAGCCGGCCGCCGCGGATCGCCAGCCGCACCGTGCCGCGGTCGTCGCGGTAGAGGTCGGGGTGCGCCGCGAGGAACGCGCGCTGTTCGTCCGGCGGCGCGACGGCCATGCCGTCGACGTAATGGTGGCCGTTGCGCTCGACGTGGGTGGCGCCGATCAGCGCGGCCAGCGCCAGGTCCTGCTGCACCGCGAGCCCGGCCTGCGTCGTCAGGTCTTCGGCCGACATGAAGTAGCGCTCGGCGCCGGCGTCGGCGTTCCACTTCGCGCAGCGCGCGCGGTTGAGCAGCGAGCGGTAGCAGCCCTTGCACGACTTCGACGACACGCCGCTGTAGCCGAGCGCCCTGGCCTGCGCGAACGCGTCGATCGTCGCGTCGGATTCGTCGATCTCGACCGGCCAGCGCCGCGCGATCTCGCCGACGTCGCAGGCCAGCGCGTTGCGGCGCGAGATCGGCTGCTCGACGAAGAGGATCGACGCCGCCAGCCGCGCCAGCGCCGGCGTCGCGTCGATGCGGCGAAACAGTTCGACGACCGCGGCGGCATCGGCGTACTGCTCGTTGCCGTCGAGCGTCGCGCGGTAGCTCGGCAGCATGGCATCGACGACCGCGGCGATCCGCGTCAGCCGGTCGATGTCGGCATCGACATCGCCGCCGACCTTCAGCTTGAAGTGGTCGACGCCGTAGGTCGCCACGACCTCGCGCAGCGTCTCGGGCAGACCGTCGCCGACGCGGTCCCCGGCGGCCTGGTCGGCGGCGTCGATCGGGTCGACGAGGCCGACGGTGTGGCGCGCGGCGATCGTCGGCGCGGGCCGCAGCGTGGCGAGGAACGCGTCGACGTCGAAGCCGGCGAGGTCGGGGGTCGTCGTCGTGTCGATGCCGAAACGGTTGGCGCGCGTTGCGGCGAACACGTCTTCGCCGGTCAGCCGCAGCAGCGCGTCGACGATCGCCCGGTCGAGCAACGCGGTGCCGAACGACGCGACGAGCGGCGGCAGACCGGCGGCGGCGCACGCCTGCAGGTGGGCGTGGGCGATCGCCGCGTGCAACCCGAACGCGCTGCGCCACGCCGCCACCGCGGCGTAGCCCTCGGCGGCGAGCGCCAGCGCGCGGCGCAGCTGGTCGAAGTTGTCGTCGTTGGACAGCTGCGGCGACTTGTCGAACCACTTCGGCGCCAGCAGCTCGGCGGCCATGCCGCAGCCCTCGCGGCCGTCGGCGAGGCGGATCCGCGCCTGGACGTACACCTGCGGCGCTTCGCGCAGCGTGACGACGCCGAAGCGAAACGGCATCCGCAACCGCACGTCGCGCTCGAAGAAGCGGGTTTCGACGAGCTTCAGCTCGGGGGCCGACGCATTCATGAAGGCACCTCGGTCCAGGTGGACGCACCCTGCAGCCCGCGCATGAAGCCCGCGGCGCGCGCTGCGCAGGCCGCGCCGTCGGGCTCGTAGACGAACGGTTCGACGGCGATCCAGCCGGCGTAGCGGTGGCGGCGCAGCGCGGCGACGATCGGCGCGAACGCGAGGTCGCCTTCACCGGGGCCGCGGCGGTTCGGGTCGTTGACCTGGACGTGGGCGACATGGCCGCTCGGCAGCCAGCAGTCGAGCAGCGCGGCAACGTCGCCTTCCTGCGTGCCGGCGGCGCAGCAGTCGACCATCGTCTTCAGCGCCGGGTGGCCGATGCGCTCGATCAGCGCCACTGCTTCGGCGACGGTGTTGACGTAGTCGGTCTCGCGCGCGGCGAGCGGCTCGATGCAGTAGGTGGCGCCGCTGGCGCGCGCCGCGTCGGCGGCAGCGGCGAGGCAGTCGGCGGCGCGGCCGCGCGCCGCGTCGGCGTCGCCCGGCGGCAGCCGGCGCTGCGCCGGCGACCCGTGGACGAGGACGCCGGCGCCGAGCTCGGCCGCCAGCTCGCACAGCCGGCGCATCACGTCGACCGTCGTGCGCCGCACCGCGGCGTCGTCGGTCGTGATCGACAGCCCCTGCGGCGCGACGAGCAGCCAGTGCAGGCTCGAGCAGACGAGGCCTTCGGCGGCGAGCGCGGCGCGCACCGCGGCGATGCGCTGCGGTGTCAGCGCACGCGGGTCGTCGCCGAGCGTGAACGGCGCGATCTCGAGCGCGTCGTAGCCGACCGCCGCGGCGAACGCGCACTGGCGCTCGATGTCCCACGGCTGCAGCACCTCGTTGCACAGCGCAAGCTTCATCGCGTCCTCTGAAAGATCCGCGCCGCCGCGCGGCGCACCGGCGCCGCGCCCCACAGCAGCACGACGAGCGTCGCCAGCGCCAGCGCCAGCGCGATCGGCCGCGTCACCAGCGGCGCCAGCGACCCGTCGGACAGCACCATCGCGCGGCGGAAATTCTTGTCGAGCAGGTCGCCGAGGACGATGCCGAGGACCAGCGGCGCCATCGGGTAGCCCATTTCGCGCAACGCGAAGCCGGCGACGCCGAAGCCGATCATCACCCAGACGTCGAACATCCGGCTCGTGATCGCGTAGGAGCCGACGACGCACAGCACGAACACCAGCGGCATCAGGTAGGCGCGCGGCACGCGCAGCACGTGCAGCATCGGCCGCGTCAGCGCGAGGCCGAAAACGAGGATCGCCACCGACGCCCAGAACAGCATCGCCGCGACGTCGAAGACGAAGTTCGGGAACTCGACCATGATCATCGGCCCGGGGCGCACGCCGTGGATGAACATCGCCGCCAGCAGCACCGCCGCCGGCGCCGACCCCGGCACCGCGAGCGTCAGCACCGGGATGATCGCGCCGGGCACCGCGGCGTTGTTGCCGGTCTCGGCCGCGAGCAGGCCTTCGGGGTTGCCGCGGCCGAAGGACTCGGGCTCGCGGCTCGCGCGGCGCGCCGCGGCGTACGACACCCACGCGCCCATGTCTTCGCCGACGCCGGGAACGATGCCCATCACGGTGCCGATGCCGCCCGAGCGGACGATCGTCCACCAGCGGCGCGCGATGTCGGCCAGCGGCGGCACGATGCGCCGGCCGCTGTCGCGCACCGTGTCGTAGATGCGGTGCTTCATCACGCTCAAGATCTCGGCGAAGCCGAACGCGCCGACCAAGGCCGGCAGCAGCCCGAGCCCGCCGGCGAGGTCGGTCGACCCGAACGTGTAACGCTCCTGCGCATGGATGCCGTCCTGTCCGACCTGCGCCAGCAGCAGCCCGAGGAAGCCGGCGATCCAGCCCTTCACCGGATCGTGCATCGCCGTCAGCCGCCCCGAGATGACGATGCCGAACAGCGCCAGCCAGACGAACTCGAACGACTGGAACTTCAGACCGAACTCGGCGAGCTGCGGCGCGATCATCACCAGCAGTGCCATGCCGACGAGGCTGCCGAGGAACGAGCCGATCGTCGCGATGCCCATCGCCTCGCCGGCACGCCCCTGGCGGGCGAGCGGAAAGCCGTCGAGCGTCGATGCGGCGTTGGCCGGCGTGCCGGGGATGTTCAGCAGGATGGCCGAGCGGCTGCCGCCGTAGATCGCGCCGACGTAGGTGCACACGAGGATCAGGATCGCGTCGCCGGCCTCGAGCCGGAACGTCAGCGTCGTCAGCAGCGCGACGCCGAGCGTCGCGGTCAGCCCTGGCATCATGCCGACGGCGATGCCGAGCAGCGTCGCCCACGCGACGTCGAACAACGCCGACGGCGTCGCCAATGCGGCGACCGCTCGCGCGAAGGCGGTCAGGCCGTCCATTCGATCCGCCTCGCGTCGACGAGGGCGGTGCCGGCCGCCGCGCCGGGTGCGTGCTGCGCGGCGACGACGCAAGCCGCGCGCGTCACGGCAGGCGCACGAGGAACAGTTGCTCGAAGAGCTGGGCCACGCCGACAGCGACCGCGGCGGCGTAGACCGCTGCGGCGGCGACGGTGCGCAACCGCCGGCGGCGCGCGTCGGCGAAGGCGACGACGAAGACGAAAACGAACGCCGCCGTCGCCCAGACGAACGGCACGCGGCCGAGCAACCCGGGCGCGTAGGCCAGGCACAGCAGAAGCGCGAACAATGCGCGCGGCCAGGCGACGTTGGCAGCGGCGGTCGCGTCGCCGCTCGCGCCCGCGGCCGGCACCGGCGGCTCGACCGTGGCGGCGGTCGCCGCAGCCCTCGCCGGCGCGGCCGCGCCCGCCCGCTGCGGCACCGCGGGTGCGTTCACCGCGGTCGCGTTCGCCGGCGACGAGCGGGCGGACGCCGCGCCCGGCCGGCTGCGCCACCACAGCGCCGCGCCGAGCGCCCCGAGCACCGCGCCGATCAGCGCCGGCGTCATGCCGGGGGCGCTCATCGGGTGCGCGCCGAGCTCGGCCAGCCGCGGCATGCGCCACGCGCCGACGACGACGCCGACCGCCAGCGCGACGAGCAGCACCGCGAAACCGCGGTCGACGGCGCGGGGCGTCATCGTCGGCGACTTCGGCACGCGGCGGCGCGGCGGCGCGTCACGGACGCGGGATGTTCAGCGACTCGGGCGACACCTTGGCGCGGCCGGCGGCCTGGAACGACCAGGCGTCGGCCTGGATCTCGGGCCAGACCTTGGCGCGCGCCGCCGCGCCGGCCGACGGCGTGAACAGCGCGCCCTTTTCCAGCGCATAGCTGCGCAGCTTGGCGCTCTGCGGGATCTTCGTCGCCCAGATGCGGTTCAGCGTCTCGATGACCTCGGGCGGCGTTCCCGGCTTCGGCACGACGATGCCGAAGGTCGTCGACAGGATCGGCATCCTGGCCTGGACGAAGTCGGTGACCGGCGGGA
>CBDUBX010000067.1:0-11038 GCA_965365495.1 uncultured Burkholderiales bacterium | reverse complement strand
GGCCGTAATCGGCCGCGCCGCCGGTGGGAGCGACGCGATCGCGGGCAGGCGCCGCGGCGGGGTCGCGCGCGCCGCGCCGCTCAGACGCCGTCGCCGTTGCTTTCGCGCCGCGGCCGCTCGTGCCGCCCGGCGTCACGCGGCGCTCCGTTGGCCGGCTCGCCGGCGCGCTCGTGGCCCGCGTCGAGGCCGAAGAACGAATCCTGGAAGAACGTCGATTCGCGCCACAGCGTCGCGCGTTCGCGGCGCCGGATCAATTGCGCGCTGCCGGCGGCCGACACGTCGTGGCGCGTCGCTTCGACGATCGGCGCCGGCTGCGGACCGCGCGCCGTCGCGCCGCTGCCTGGAACGAGCAGCTGCAACTCGGCCGCCGACGGCAGGTGGTCGGCCGGGCAGCGCAGGTAGCGAACGCGGCACGCGGCGAGCACCGACTGCTTGATCTGCAGCGTGCGCCGCGTGCCGGCGCGCTCGCTGTCGAGGTCGATCGCCGCGAGCACGCGGCCGTTGGCGCTGCAGATCGCGAACGTCACGTGGATCGACCCGAGCAGTCGGTACCAGTAGCGCACCTCCTGCGGGTCGGTCGGCTGGCAGAAGCGCACCAGCGGCAGCTTCGACAGCACCGTGTGGTGCGGCAGCGCGTCGCGCAACTGGCGGTAGACGCGCCGCTCGTCGCTGCTGAAGACCGGGCGCGACGTCAGCGTCCATTCGGTCGGCAGCGCCAACGGTTCGCCGCGACGACGGCCGACCAGCCACAGCGTTACAGCGGCCGCCAGCAGCACCAGCGACAACGACGCGAGAATCCACGGAAGGAAGGTGTGCATGGCCGAGGCTGCGAGGCCACCACCGCCGCGGGCGGCACGGTCGCTGCTCGCCGGCGCGGTGCAAGGGGCCGGCGCGCATGGTACTGCCCGGCCCTGGACGACACGCCCCCACGGACGGGGGTTCAGGACCGACGAGGGGCCCCTCCGGTGGAGGGTGTCCGCGCGTCAGGCCGCCGCGGCGCGGGTGCGCGCGCACCCGCGATCGAGCCGCGCGACGTGCAGCTTGAGCTGGTAGTCGAACTCGGCAGCGTGCGCTTCGACGAGCGCTTCGACGTGCGAGCCGAGCGTGCGCGCCACCAGCGGCAGCCGCGCGACCGCATCGTTGCCGTCGACGTCGATCCGCGCGCCGGCGTCGCGCGCGATCGCCAGCATCGCCGCGTTGTCGCGCGACACGTACAACTCGATCGTGCTGACGCCGCGGTTGCGCGCATGCGTCACCGCATGGTCGAACAGGCGGCGGCCGAAACCGCGTCCGCGCACACGCGCGAGCACCGAGACGCCGAACTCGGCCGTCAAGCCACCGGGCGCGAACGCCAGGTGCGCCAGCGCAACGAGCCGCAGCCGACGGTCGAAGATGCCGAAGACCTCGTCGTGGACGAAGTCGATCTGCTCGACGTAGCGCGCGAGCTGCTCGTCGCTGGCGGCGTGCGAGAAGCGCAGCGCGCGGTCGCGCAGGCTCAACGCGAGCAGGTGTTGGAGCACCGCGTCGCGGTGCGACGGGTCGAGCGTGCGCACCGGCAGCCACACCGGCAGCGCAGTGTCGACTCGCGGGCGACGGCGCAGCGCGCTGCCGAGGGACGTGGGAACGTGGGTCATCGATCGCTAGAGGTCTTGCGGTCGATCCTAGCGAAGGAAAATAGGGGCGTTGCCCAAGTGAGCGGCGGCTTTCGAGCCCACTTTCGCCCGGCTGATAGGCGACGCCGCCGGCACTCCGGGTTAAACTCGCCAGCTTGCTCGTTTGAAGACGGGCAGTGCGCCGCCTGCCGACACCGGGTTCCGTTCCCGAGCCGTCGGTGCCGCGGCGCGACGCGTTCGGCGCACCCGCGCGTTCCCGAGAGGCCGCCTCCACCAGCGGCGCCGAAGGTCGCCAGTGTCGCGTCGGCGGGCCCAACGGCCCATTCGATCCCACCAGCGAGAACCCATGAAGACCTTCAGCGCCAAGCCGGCCGAAGTGACGCACGAGTGGTTCGTGATTGACGCCACCGACAAGGTGCTCGGTCGTGTTGCCAGCGAAGCAGCACGCCGTTTGCGCGGCAAGCACAAGGCCATCTACACGCCTCACGTCGACACCGGCGACTTCATCGTCGTCGTCAATGCCGCCAAGCTCCGCGTCACCGGAGCTAAGGCCACCGACAAGATCTATTACCGCCACTCGGGCTACCCGGGCGGCATCACTGCGACGTCGTTCAAGGACATGCAGGCGCGGCACCCGGGGCGCGCGCTCGAGAAGGCCGTCAAGGGGATGCTGCCGAAGGGCCCCCTCGGCTACGCGATGGTCAAGAAGCTGAAGGTCTACGCCGGTGCCGAGCACCCGCACGCCGCGCAGCAGCCCAAGCCGCTCGAGATTTGACGAGGCACCCATGATCGGACAGTGGAACTACGGTACCGGGCGGCGCAAATCGAGCGTGGCGCGGGTTTTCCTGAAAAAGGGCAGCGGGCAGATCGTCATCAACGGCAAGGCGATCGACGAGTACTTCGGCCGCCAGACGTCGATCATGATCGTCAAGCAGCCGCTGCTGCTGACGGCCAACGACGGCGCGTTCGACATCAAGATCAACGTCCACGGCGGCGGCGAGTCGGGTCAGGCCGGCGCGGTGCGCCACGGCATCACGCGCGCGCTGATCGACTACGACGACGCGCTGAAAAACGATCTGAGCCGTGCCGGGTTCGTCACCCGCGACGCGCGCGAGGTCGAGCGCAAGAAGGTCGGTTTGCACGGCGCCCGCCGCCGCAAGCAGTTCTCCAAGCGCTAGGTTGCTGCTGCGCGGCCGGGATCCGGGCCTGCGCTGCTCGCCGTACGGAAGTACGGCCGCGCTGCTCGACCCGGCTGCCGGCCGCTCGCGACGCAACCTCGGAGCGGCTGCGCGGCTGAGGTCGTGCGTTGCGCGACGTCCGACGGCGCCGTCGCGCTCGACCCGGCAGCCGGCCGCACGGCGACGCCACTCGTTGATGCGCAACGCGTCTTCGGTCGGCGTTGCACGTGACCCAGGGAGCTGGGTACCAGCGTCGCCGCCGGCGGTCGCAAACCGCGACCGCTGCGTGGCTACGGAGGTTCGACGACAATCGTCGCTTCGACTGGAGCACCGCCATGAACGCGATCGCCGAACCGTTGCCGCTTTCTGCCGACGAGATGCCGCCGCCGCTGGTCTTCACCGACAGCGCCGCCGACAAGGTCAAGCAGCTCGTCGACGAGGAAGGCAACCCCGATCTGAAGCTGCGCGTCTTCGTGCAGGGCGGCGGCTGCTCGGGCTTCCAGTACGGCTTCACGTTCGACGAGGTCGTCAACGACGACGACACGTAGATGACGAAGAACGGCGTCACGCTGCTGATCGACGCGATGAGCCTGCAGTACCTCGGCGGCGCCGAGATCGACTACAAGGAAGATCTGCAGGGCGCGCAGTTCGTGATCAAGAACCCGAACGCGACCACCACCTGCGGCTGCGGGTCGTCGTTCTCAGCCTGAGAGCCTGACCGGCATTGGCCGGGCCCCGGCGAGCGTGCCGCAGACGGCAGCCGCTACCAGCACCGCTCCTTACACAGCCCGGCACCGGCGGGGTGGGTCGTTTCAGCGTCGGACGGTGGCGAATGCCTCCGCTGTCGGCGCCGCAGCACTTGCCCGTCCCGCCGGGTAGCACGCCCCGAGCACACGCGCGCCACGCGCACCGGTGACCGCCGGTACATTGCCGGTCTCGCCGCGCAGATGCCGCTCGGCCAGCCACGCGAACGCGAGCGCTTCGACGTGCTCGGGTTCGACGCCGGCCGCGGTGGTGTCGCGTACCGCGACATCGACGCCGAAATGCGCACCGAGCCGCGACATCAGGTGGCCGTTGCGCGCGCCGCCGCCGCAGACGTGGACGTCGCGCAGCGCCGGTAGCGCGCGCTGCGCGTCGCGCGCGGCGACGACGGCGGTCAGCTCGACCAGCGTCGCCATCGCGTCGGCCGGGTCGGTGCCGGCGGCTCGGGCGTCGATCCAGGCCGCGTTGAACAGGTCGCGGCCGGTGCTCTTCGGCGGCGGCTGCGCGAAGTACGGCTCTGCAAGGCAGCGGTCGAGCAGCGTCGCGTCGACGCGGCCCGTTGCGGCCCACGCGCCGTCGGCGTCGTACGGCTCGCCGCGGTGGCGCAGGCACCAGGTGTCGAGCAGCACGTTGCCCGGCCCGCAGTCGTGGCCGCCGACGCTGCCGTCGGCGGCGAGCAGCGTCAGGTTGGCGATGCCGCCGAGGTTCAGCACCGCGACATCGCGCCTGCGTCGCGCGAACAACGCGGCGTGGAACGCCGGCACCAGCGGCGCGCCCTGGCCGCCCGCGGCGACGTCGCGGCTGCGGAAGTCGCAAACGACGTCGATGCCGACGAGTTCGGCGAGCCTCGCGCCGTCGAGCAGTTGCAGCGTGTAGCCGCCGTCGCCGTGGCCCGGGCGATGGCGCACCGTCTGCCCGTGCGCGCCGACGGCGCGCACCGCTGCCGCGCCGCATCCCGTTGCGGCCAGCAGTGCCTGCGTCGCCGTCGCGTAGAGGTCCGACAGCGCCTGCGCGGCGAGCGCGGCGCGGTGCAGTTCGTCGGTGCCGCCGGGCGTGTTCAGCGCCAGCAGCTCGGCGCGCAGCGTCGGCGGGAAGTCGACGTGGACGAAGCCGAGGCTGCGCCAAGCCGCCGGGTCGTCGCCGCCATCACCCGCATGCGTGAGCACGGCGTCGATGCCGTCGAGCGACGTGCCCGACATCAGGCCGACGAAGAAGGCGCTGCCCACGGGCGGCGGGCCGCCGGCGCGACCGGCAGAAGCGGCAGCGGCGCGGGCGGTCGACACCGACGCGGCCGCTGGCGGGCGGGCGGGCGGGCGGGCGCTACTCGGCGCGCAGCCGCTGGCCGACGAGCGTTTCGGCGACGTCGAGCTTGGCCTGCACGCGCCGCACCGTCTCGGCGAAGCGGGTGCGCGAACCGGCGTCGAGCGGCACCGCTTCGGACGACCGCGCCATCCGCAGCGGGTCCTGGTGGACGCCGTCGATGCGGAACTCGAAGTGCAGGTGCGGCCCGGTCGTGATGCCGGTCATGCCGACGGTGCCGACGTGCTGGCCCTGCGCGACGCGCTGGCCCTTCTTCACGTCGATGCGGCTCATGTGCGCGTACAGCGTGCTGTGCTGCTTGCCGTGGCGGACCTCGACGACGTTGCCGTAGCCGTTCTGCCGGCCGGCGAACTCGACGACGCCGTCGGCGACGACGCGGATCGGCGTGCCGATCGGTGCGCCGTAGTCGACGCCCTTGTGCGCGCGCAACCGCTGCAGCACCGGGTGGAAGCGCATCGCGAACCCCGACGTGATGCGCGAGAACGCCATCGGGCTGGCGAGGAACGTGCGCCGCCGGCTCTGGCCGTTCGGGCCGTAGTACGCGCCCTGGCCGCCGGCGGCGGCGAACCACACCGCCTGGTGCGCCCGGCCGGCGTTGACGAACTCGGCGGCGACGACGCGTCCGACGCCTTCGTCCCACGCCACCGGCTCGCCGTCGGCGGTCAGCGACTCGTAGACGACGCTGAACGTGTCGCCGTGGCGCAGCTCGCGGTGGAAGTCGATCTCGGTCGAGAAGATGTCGGCGACCTGCACGGCGACTGCGTCGGGCAGTCCGGCGTCGTCGGTGGCCGCGAACAGCGAGCTGCGGATCGTTCCGCTGCCCAGTCGCAACTGCGCGCCGAAGGCGGCGGTCTCGACGCTCGCCGTCCAGCGGCCGTCGACCTTGGCGATCGTCAACCGCTGGAAGTGGCTGCGCGCCCGATCGGCATCGTCGCTCGGGTAGCGCGCGACGAGCTCTTCGAGCAGGCCATCGGCGGCGGTGCGCGCCTGCACCATCTTGCCGCCGCGGCCGGCGAGCAGCCGGCGGGCGACGGCGTCGTTGCGGATGAACGCCGCGGCCGACAGGTCGTGCACGCCGATCCGCGCGAGCAGCGCCTCGGCGGTGTCGGTACCGCGGCTGATATCGCTGCGCAACAGCGACAGATCCTGCGACGCCAGCGCGTCGAGCTGGGCGTCAAGCCCGTCCGGAACCACCGTCTCGGCCACCAGCCGCTGCGGCAGCAGCGCCGCGTCGGGGGCGAGCGGCGCGACCGCGACCGCGGTCACGGCGAAGCCGGCGAGGGCGGCGACCGCGCCGCCGACCAGGGCGGTGCGGTGCTGCCGGGCGAAGACCTGCAAGCGGCGCAGCGTTCGTTGCGGTGTCGTGTCCAAATGGTGCGGGTGCGAGGCAGCGGCCCGGCCTGGCCCGCCACGGTGGATCGACCGACCCGGTGGCGAGGGGCACGGGGCCGGTCTCGCACAGCAGGTCGCCTAGAATTTCACGCGGCGTGCAGGACCCCCCGGGTTCGGGGGGTGCCACAAGCGGCGCGCAAGTATAGGCAAGCCCGTGTCGGTGTAGGAATACAGGACATCGCGTTGCGGGGCCGCAATCCGACCCTCCTTGACCGAGATCAACGCCGTATGCCTGCCCCGCCCCCCGCTGCCGGCGCCGAACCGCGGTTTCCGGTGACCGACCGCGTCCTCGCCGCGCTGGCGACGACGCGACGCGGCTGCGACGAGCTGCTGCCCGAAGCCGACTGGACCGCCAAGCTCGCCCGCGCCGAGGCCACCGGCCAGCCGCTGCGCGTCAAGCTCGGGCTCGACCCGACCGCGCCCGACCTGCACCTCGGCCACACCGTCGTGCTGAACAAGCTGCGCCAGCTGCAGGACCTGGGGCACACGGTGGTCTTCCTGATCGGCGACTTCACGGCGCTGATCGGCGACCCGTCGGGGCGCAACGCGATGCGCCCGCCGTTGACGCGCGAGCAGATCGACGCCAACGCCGAGACCTACTACCGCCAGGCGACCCTCGTCCTCGACGCCGAGAAGACCGAGATCCGCCGCAACAGCGAATGGAGCGACGCGCTCGGCGCCCGCGGGATGATCGAGCTTGCCGCGAAGTACACGCTGGCGCGGATGCTCGAGCGCGACGACTTCACGCGCCGCTACAAGGCCGGCACGCCGATCGGCGTCCACGAACTGCTGTACCCGCTGATGCAGGGCTACGACTCGGTGGCCTTGCGGTCCGACCTCGAGCTCGGCGGCACCGACCAGAAGTTCAACCTGCTCGTCGGCCGCGCGCTGCAGCAGGAGTGGGGGCAGGAGCCGCAGTGCATCCTGACGATGCCGCTGCTCGAAGGGCTCGACGGCGTCGAGAAGATGTCCAAGAGCAAGGGCAACGTCGTCGCGCTGACCGACCCGGCGCCGCAGATGTTCGGCAAGCTGCTGTCGATCGACGACGCGCTGATGTGGAAGTACTACACGCTGCTGTCGGCGCGCAGCGAAGACGAGATCGCCCGGCTGCGCGCCGAAGTCGCCGCCGGGCGCAACCCGAAGGATGCGAAGGTGCTGCTGGCGCGCGAGATCACCGCGCGCTACCACGGCGCCGCCGCCGCCGCGGCGGCCGACGACGACTTCCACCGCCGCGCCGCCGGCGGCGTCCCCGACGACGTCGCCGAGGTCGCGCTCGACGGCGCGCCGCTAGCGGTCACCGCGCTGCTCAAACGTGCCGGCCTGGTGCCGAGCACCAGCGAGGCAGTGCGCCTGGTGGAGCAGGGCGGCGTGCGCATCGATGGTGAGGTCGTCGCCGACCGCAGCCTGCGCGTCGGCGCCGGTACGTGCGTCGTCCAGGTCGGCAAGCGGCGCTTCGCCCGCGTGACGCTGACCGCCTGACGCCGGGCCGACGGTGACCGTCGCCGGCTACCTGAAGCTGTCGATCGCGGTCGCGCTGGCGACGATCGCGCTGAAGGCCGGCGCGTGGTGGGTCAGCGGCAGCGTCGGGCTGATGTCCGACGCGCTCGAATCGTTCGTCAACCTCGCCGGCGCGATGTTCGCGCTGCAGATGGTCACGGTCGCCGCGCGGCCGCCCGACCGCGAGCACCCGTTCGGCCACCACAAGGCCGAGTACTTGTCGAGCGCGTTCGAAGGCTTGCTGATCTTCGGCGCCGCGGCGGTGATCCTGTGGTCGGCGGTGCCGCGCTTCGCCGACCCGCAGCCGCTGCAGTCGATCGACGTCGGTCTCGGCCTGTCGGTCGCCGGCGCGGCGCTGAACGGTGGGCTGGCGTTCGCGATGCTGCGCAAGGCCAAGGCTGCGCGGTCGATGGCGCTCGAAGCCGACGCGCGTCACCTCTACACCGACGTCTGGACGACGTTGGGCGTCGTCGTCGGCATCGGCGCGGTGGCCGCGACCGGCTGGCTCTGGCTCGACCCGGCGATCGCCGTCGTCGTCGCGCTGAACATCCTGCGCGAAGGCGCAAGACTCGTCTACACGTCGGCCGATTCGCTGCTCGACCGCGCGCTCGACGGCGATGCCCGCACCGCGGTCGACCGCGTGCTGCGTCGCTACGACGGCGGCGTGCTGCGCATCGACCACGTCGTCACGCGCCGCGCCGGCCGGCGGCGCGACGTCGAGTTGCACCTGCACGTGCCGGCGAGCTGGACGCTCGGCCGCGCGGCGGGGATGCGGGCCGAGCTCGAGCGCGAGCTGATCGACGCCGTGCCCGGCGTGCGCGCGACGATCCAGCTGCTGCCGCTCGATGTCGAGGCGGCCGAGCCGGCGGTCGACGCCGGCGCCGAAGCGGTCTAAGGCGACGCCGTGCTCGCGGTCGTCCAGCGCGTCGCCCGCGCGCGCGTCGAGGTCGACGCCGCGGTGGTCGGCGCGATCGACGCCGGGCTGCTGCTGCTCGTCTGCGCCGAACCCGGCGACGGCACCGCGCAGGTCGAGCGCCTCGTCGACAAGGTGCTGAAGCTGCGCGTCTTCGCCGATGCGGCGGGGCGGATGAACCGCAGCCTCGTCGACGTCGGCGGCGGTTTGCTCGTCGTCTCGCAGTTCACGCTCGCCGCCGACACCTCGCGCGGCCACCGCCCGGCGTTCACCGGCGCGGCGCCGCCCGAGCAGGCCGAGCCGCTGTACAACGCGGTGCTGGTCGCGGCGCGTGCGCGCCATCCGCGCGTCGCTGCCGGCGTGTTCGGCGCGGCGATGCAGCTGCACGTCGTCGTCGACGGCCCGGTGACGATCCCTCTGACGGTGCGCTGACCGTGCGGCCGGCGGCGCACGCGCCGGCGACGACCTGGCCGTGCCGTGATCGACGAATGCCCGTTCAGCCGACCGCGCGCCGGTCGTCGACGACCTTGCCGTCGTTGGGCAGGCTGCCTGGGGCAACGAAGTCGACGTCGCAGCGCAGCCGGGTCAGTTCGCGCGCCGTTTCGGCGATCGCCGCCCGCAGCGCATCGCCGGGCGCGGCGCATTCGCAGACCAGCGTCATCGTGTCGGCAGCGGCCTCGCCGGCGACGACGAGCCGCGCGCGCACGACCTCGGCGTGGCGCGCCAGCAGCTGCGCCACCTGCGTCGGGTGGACGAACTGGCCGCGCACCTTGGCCGTCTGGTCGGCGCGGCCGAGCCAGCCGCGGATGCGCACGTTGGTCCGGCCGGTCGGGCAGCCACCGGGCAGCACCGCGCTGAGGTCGCCGGTGCCGAAGCGCAGCAGCGGGTAGTCGGCGCCGAGCACTGTGACGACGACCTCGCCGACCTCGCCGTCGGGCACCGGTTCGCCGGTGCCGGGGCGGACGATCTCGACGAGCACGTCTTCATCGACGACGAGCCCTTCGCGGGCGCGCGTCTCGTAGGCGATCAATCCGACGTCGGCGGTCGCGTAGGCCTGGTAGGCGTCGATGCCGCGTGCGGCGAACGCGCCCTGCAGCGTCGCCGGGAACGCCTCGCCGCTGACCAGCGCTTTCGTCAGCCCGGCCAGCGCGACGCCGGCGGCGTCGGCGCGTTCGGTCAGGATGCGCAGGAAGCTCGGCGTGCCGACGTAGCCGTCGGGACGCAGGTCGAGCATCGCCTGCAGCTGCAGCTCGGTGTTGCCGACGCCGCCGGGAAACACCGTGCAGCCGAGCGCCGCGGCGCCGCTGTCCATGATCCACGCGCCCGGGCCGAGGTGGTAGCCGAAGCTGTTGTGCACCAGGTCGCCGGCCGCGAAGCCGGCGGCGCGCAGCGCGCGCGCCGCGCGCCACGCGTCGTCGGCGGGCGGCTCGGGCTCGTAGATCGGCCCCGGCGACTGGAACACTCGCCGCGCCGTGCGGCGCGTGCCGAGCGCGCGCCAGCCGATCGCCGAGTAGCCGCCGAACGGGTCGCCGCCGGCGTCGCGCGACGCCTGCTGCTGCGCCAGCAGGTCGCCTTTGCGCAGCACCGGCAGCCGCGCCAGCGCGGCGCGCGACCTGACCGCGTCGGCGTCGACACCGGCCAGCCGCTCGGCGTACGCCGGCACCGCCTGCGCGGCGCGGATCTGCGACGGCAGCCGCGCCAAGAGGTCGGCTTCGCGCGCCGCCGGGTCGCGGGCTTCGAGCGTGTCGGGCGTTGCGGCCGCAGCGGGCCTCGCCCGCGCCGCGGGCGCGGCGGACCGCCGATCGCCGTCGTTGGACCCGCCCGCTGCGCGTTCCCGGTCAGTCATCGTCGTTCCACTTCGCCAGCCGCTGTTTCACGGTGTCGACGAACTTGCGCTGGTCGGCGGCCGAGCGCAGCACGAGCGTGTCCCATTCGGGGGTCAGCGCCGCGCGGCGCGCAAGCCGGGCGGTGACGACACCGTCGCCGACCGCGAGCTCGACGACGCGGCGGCCTCGCAGCTCGAAGCGATCGCCTGCGCGTTCGGCGAGCTTGGCGTCGCGCAGCGCGCGCTTGATCTGCTCGACCGCCCGCGCCGCGTCGAACGGCGGCGCGGCAAAGCCGGTGAAATCGTCGTCGGCCATCGTCGTTGCTCCGTCACGTCAGGACAGCCAGCGCTTGCGCCGCTTGTAGCTCTTGCCGCCCTTGAAGCTCTTGCGGTCGGCGCCGCCGAGGCCGAGGTAGAACTCCTTGACGTCCTCGTTGTCGCGGAGCGCCGCCGCGCTGCCGTCGAGGACGATGCGGCCGTTCTCGAGGATGTAGCCGTAGTCGGCGTAGCGCAGCGCCATGTTGGTGTTCTGCTCGGC
>CBDUBX010000066.1:0-11084 GCA_965365495.1 uncultured Burkholderiales bacterium | reverse complement strand
AGCAGCCGGTGGTGCTGCTGATCGACGAGATCGACAAGGCCGACATCGAGTTTCCGAACGACCTGCTGCGCGAGCTCGACCGCATGGAGTTCTACGTCTACGAGACGCGCGAACTCGTGCAGGCCAAGCACCGGCCGGTGGTCGTCATCACCAGCAACAACGAGAAGGAGCTGCCCGACGCGTTCCTGCGCCGCTGCTTCTTCCACTACATCCGCTTCCCCGACGCCGAGACGATGCGCGCGATCGTCGCGGTGCACTTTCCGACGCTGAAGCAGGACCTGCTGGCCGCGGCGCTGAAGACGTTCTACGACGTGCGCGCGCTGCCGGGGCTGAAGAAGAAGCCGAGCACGTCCGAGCTGCTCGACTGGCTGAAGCTGCTCGTCGCCGAGGACATCCCGCGCGAGGCGCTGCACAGCAGCGACGACAAGATCGCGGTCCCGCCGCTGGTCGGCGCGCTGCTGAAGAACGAGCAGGACGTCTCGCTGTTCGAGAAGCTCGTGTTCATGCAGCGCCAGCATCGGTGACGGCGTCGCCCTGGCCCGCACCGGTGACGCTTGCCGGCGCGCACGCGCGGCTCGAGCCGCTCGCCGCGGCGCACCACGACGCGCTCGTCGCCGCGGCGCGCGACGGCGAGCTGTGGCGGCTTTGGTACACGAACGTGCCGCCGCCCGACGGCATGGCGCGCGAGATCGACCGCAGGCTCGCGCTGCAGCGCGCCGGGTCGATGCTGCCGTTCACGGTGCTCGACGCCGCCGGGCGCGTCGTCGGCATGACGAGCTACATGAACGTCGACGCCGTGCACCTTCGCGTCGAGATCGGCAGCACGTGGACCGCGGCGAGTGCGCAGCGCACCGCACTGAACACGCAGGCCAAGCGGCTGCTGCTCGGTCACGCATTCGACGCGCTGCAGTGCATCGCGGTCGAGTTCCGCACCCACCGGCTCAACGCGCAGAGCCGGCGCGCCATCGAGCGCCTCGGCGCGCAGTTCGACGGCGTGCTGCGCGCGCACCAGCGCACCGCCGACGGCGCCCTGCGCGACACCGCGGTCTACAGCATCACCGCGGCCGAGTGGCCGACGGTGCGGTCGCACCTCGACTGGCAGCTCGCGCGGCCGCGCGGCGCGGCGCCGGCCGCCGACTGATCGCCACGACCGATCGCGATCCGACGATCGACACGACCGATCGACACGACCGATCGACACGACCGATCGACACGACCGATCGACGCGACCGATCGACGACCGATCGACGACCCCGGACCCCAGGACCCATGCCGAAGAAGAAACGCAGCCTCACCGTCGAAGACCTGTGGCAGTTGCAGCGGCTCGGCACGCCGAGCCTCGCGCCCGACGGCCGCCGCGCGGTCGTCGCTGTGGCGACGCCGTCCATGGACGACAACAAGACGACGTCGGCGCTGTGTCTCGTGTCGACCACCGGCGACGCGCCGCGCGCGCTGACGACCTGCGGCGACAAGGACGGCGCACCGCGCTGGAGCCCGCGCGGCGACCGCATCGCGTTCGTCGCCAAGCGCGAGCAGCAGGGCCAGCGCGACGCCGAGCCGCAGCTGTACCTGATCGGTGCCGACGGCGGCGAAGCGCGCCGCGCGGCGCAGGTCGCCACCGGCGTCGAGGCGTTCCGCTGGTGCCCGGATGGGCGGCGGCTGGTCTTCGTGTCGTGGGTCTGGCCCGAGTTGAAAGGTTCGCGCGCGCAGGCCAAGCGCCACAAGGCGCACGCCGAGCGCAAGGAAACCGGCTACGCGACGTCCGAGGCGATGTACCGCTACTGGGACCGCAACCTGCCGCAGGGCCGCGAGCCGCATCTGTACCTGCTCGACACCGGCAGCGACGGCACCGATGCCAAGGTGCGCGACCTGTTCGAAGGCACCGACTACGCACTGACCCGCGCCGACCCCGGCGCCGACGGCTTCGACGTGTCGCCCGACGGCCGCCACGCGGTGTTCGCGTTCGACCCCGAACGCGACAAGCGCGTCGACGCGCGCTACGCGCTGGCCGAGATCGACCTGAAGACCGGCGCAACGCGGGTCGTCGTGCGCGACGCCGACTGGGACTTCGCGAGCCCCCGCTACAGCCCCGACGGCACGCGCATCGCGTTCACCGCCAGCCACCAGGCGCTGCGTCACACGATGCCGGCGCAGCTCGCAGTGGCCGACCGCGACGGCGCCGGTGCGTGGGACGTCGTCAGCGCCGAATGGGACCACGAGGTCCGCGGCCCGCTGCTGTGGGAAGCCGACGGCTCGGCGGTGCTGTTCACCGCCGAGCAGCGGGGGCGCACGCACCTGTGGCGCTTCGACCTCGCCGACCGGCGCGCCGAGGTCGTCGTCGCCGGCGGCTGGGTCAGCGGCTTCGACAAGGCCGCGGGCACGCTCGTCACCGTCGCCGATTCGGCGAGCCATCCGGCGCGGATGCACGCCCACCTGCCGGGCGCGGCGCCGCAGCGCGTCGAATCGTTCAACGACGCGCTGCTCGACCGGCTGGCGCTCGGACGCGTCGAGGAGGTGTGGTTCCACGGCGCCGCCGCCGCAGCCGCCGACGGCGCCGCCGCGGTCGGCGAAGGCGACGCGGTGCAGATGTGGCTCACCTACCCGGCCGACTTCGACCCGAAGCGCCGCTGGCCGGTGCTGCACAACCTGCACGGCGGGCCGCACACAGGGCCCGGCGACAACTGGCACTACCGCTGGAACACGCAGGTCTTCGCGGCGATGGGCTACGTCGTCGCCGCGGTCAACTACCACGGGTCGTCGGGCTTCGGCCACGCGTTTCTCGACAGCATCACGCACCGCTGGGGCACGCTCGAGCTGCGTGACATCGAGGCCGCGACCGACTGGCTGCAGGCGCGGCCGTGGGTCGCCGCCGATCGCATCTTCGCCGCTGGCGGCAGCTACGGCGGCTACCTCGTCGCGTGGCTCAACGGCCACGTCGCGCCGGGGCGCTACCGCGCCTACGTCTGCCACGCGGGCTGCTTCGACTGGGTGTCGATGTTCGCCGACGACGCATGGGGCTGGCACGCCAAGGAGCTCGGCCGCTGGTACTGGGACGACATCGCGCACGTCCAGGCGCAAAGCCCGCACGCGGTCGCCGCGCGGATGCGCACGCCGACCCTCGTGATCCACGGTGCACTCGACTACCGCGTGCCCGATGCGCAAGGCCTGGCGTACTACAACACGCTGAAGGCGCTGGGCGTCGACGCGCGGCTGCTGTGGTTTCCCGACGAGAACCACTGGGTGCTGAAGCCGCGCAACAGCCGCCAGTGGTACCGCGAGTTCGCCGACTGGCTGCGTCGCCACGACGCCGCCGAGCGGCCGCGCCGCAAGCGCGCCGAGCGGTCGCGTCGCGGCTGACCGCGCTTCTACGGCGTCGCGTCGGTGTCGAACACGACGCGGTCGCGGCCGCCGTCCTTCGCCGCGTACAGCGCGCGGTCGGCGCGCTGCAGCAGCTCGGGCGCGTCGCCCTTCGCACGACCGGCCGCGCCGCCGATGCTCACCGTCAGCCGCGCAGTCGAGCCGTCGGGCAGCGTGATCGCGCGGTCGGCCACCGCGCGGCGCAGCCGCTCGGCGTGGACCGCGGCCTCGGGGGCGTCGCAGTCGGCGAGGAGCACGCAGAATTCCTCGCCGCCCATCCGCGCGACGGTGTCGTCGCTGCGCACCGATTCGCGCAGCGCGCGCGCCACCTCGATGAGCGCGGCGTCACCGGCGGCGTGGCCGTGGCCGTCGTTCACCGTCTTGAAGTGGTCGAGATCCAGCGCCAGCAGCGCGAACGGCGCGCCGCGGCGCGCCCGCCGCACCTGCGCGGCGCCGAGCGCGTCGTGCAGCACGCGGCGGTTCGGCAACCCGGTCAGCGAGTCGTGCCGGGAGAGGTGGCGCAGGCGTTGCGTGAGCCGCAGCATCACGAGCAGCGCCAGCGCCAGCTGCAGCGTCAGCCCGAGGATCATGAACGATGCGACGAGCAAGCCATTGAATGCCGTGTCCACCGCGCCCGGCTGCGCCGCCTGCGCCGGCCACAGCACCGCCGCGACGCCGCGCGCGAACAGCAGCACCGCCGGGATCGCGATCAGCACCGAGAAGACGTCGGCGGTGCGCGGGTTGAACTCGTCGGCCAGCGGCGCGCGGCTTTCGCCGGCGATGCGCGCCAGGCACCAGGCCGGGAAGATGCTCGACGCGAAGATCGCGAGCGGCGAATGCCCCGCTGCGAAGCCCCCGATCAGCGCCAGCGCGGCGCCGCCGAGCGCGACCGCGGCGTGTTCGCGGTCGTTCGGCACGACGCGGACGAAGCGCTGCACGCCGCGGCGCAGCAACACGAAGGCCGTCGGCACCACCGCGTTGGCCAGTCCCTGCACGACGAAGATCGGCAGCACGCCGTAGCACGCGTACAGGCCGAGCACCACGGCCATCAAACCCGACGCCGCGGCCCAGTGCTGCGCCGGCACCCGCGACACCCGAAGCTGCCAGGCCGCGCCGACCCAAGCCAGCATGAGCAGCGCCTGCTGTAGCGCGGTAAGGATCAGGGCGGTCTGGGCGTGCGTCATCGAACGGGTCGGGCGGGCGCGAAAAAACGGTACACGCCGGGCGGCGGCGCGTAAGGCAATATTTGAACCCGGCGCAACGGGTTGTTTCGGCGCCGACGTCACGGAGCGCTCGATGCTGATCGACTTCTTCTACACGCTGCGCGCGGCGCGGCTGAAGGTCTCGGTGCAGGAGTACCTGGCGCTGCTGGAAGCGCTGCGCGCCGGCGTCATCGACGCCGACCCCGACGATGCGGAAGCGGCCGGCGGGCCCACCGTCGACCGCTTCTACTACCTCGCACGTGCCGCACTGGTCAAGGACGAGACGCAGTTCGACAAGTTCGACCGTGCGTTCGCGGCGTACTTCAAGGGCGTCGAGCAGCTCACCGACGTCACGAAGGAGATCCCGCTCGAATGGCTGCGCCGCACCTTCGAGCGCGTGCTGACGCCCGAGCAGAAGGCGGCGATCGAGAAGATGGGTTGGGACGAGCTGATGGCGACGCTCAAGCAGCGGCTCGAAGAGCAGAAGCAGCGCCACGCCGGCGGCAACAAGATGATCGGCACCGGCGGCACGAGCCCGTTCGGCGCCCACGGCTACAACCCGCAAGGCATCCGCATCGGCCAGGAGGGAGGGCGCAATAAGAGCGCGGTGAAGGTGTGGGACCAGCGCGCCTTTGCCGACTACGACGACAGTCGCGAACTCGGCACGCGCAACATCAAGATCGCGCTGCGCCGGCTGCGCCGCTTCGCGCGCGAAGGCGCGGCCGAAGAGCTCGACCTCGACGGCACGATCCACAGCACCGCGGCCAACGCCGGGCTGCTCGACATCAAGATGGTCCCCGAGCGCCACAACCGCGTGAAGGTGCTGCTGCTGATGGACGTCGGCGGCACGATGGACGAGCACGTGCACCGCGTCGAGGAGCTGTTCAGCGCGGCCAAGACCGAGTTCAAGCACCTCGAGTTCTTCTACTTCCACAACTGCGTCTACGACTTCGTGTGGAAGAACAACCGCCGCCGCCACAGCGAGAAGACTTCGACCTGGGACCTGATCCGCGGCTACAACAAGGACTACAAGCTCGTGTTCGTCGGCGACGCGACGATGAGCCCTTACGAGATCCTGCAGCGCGGCGGCAGCGTCGAGTACGACAACGACGAGCCCGGTGCCGAATGGCTGCAGCGGCTGGCGCACGCGTTCCCGCGCTGCGTGTGGATCAACCCCGAGCCGCAGGGCATGTGGCAATACCGCCAGAGCATCGCGATCGTGCAGCAGCTGCTCGGCCGCGAACGCATGTTCCCGCTGACGCTGGCCGGCCTCGAAGGCGCGATGCGCCAGCTCGGCAAGTGATGCGCGTGGGAAAATCGCGCCCTCACCCGCCGTAGTTCAACGGATAGAACGGGCGCCTCCTAAGCGCCAGATACAGGTTCGATTCCTGTCGGGGGGGCCAGCGTTGCCGCCACCGCGACGCGCCGTGGCTAGACCCCGACGCGGTGCGCGACCCACGCGGCGATCGCGATCAGTGCGGCCGCCGACCACGCCCATAGCGCGCTTTGCCGCGGGACTTCGCCGGGCGATAAGCGACGGTGCTGCTGGTAGGCGTCGACCGCTGCCTTCGCCGCCTTGAGGTCGATGCCGGCGTGGCGGCGCAGCAGGCGGATCGCGTCGATCTTTGTTCCGGTCTGCAGTGCGTGCACGACATGCGGCGGCAGCGTGTGCGGCGGACCGCGCCGCGGCGACGGCGCTTGCCGCTCGGCGGCAGCGGCGTCTCGCGCGCCGGCTTCGGCAGGCAAGCGGCTGCTCACGCGCCGGCTTCGCCAGGCCGCAGCCGGCGTGCGACCAGTCGATGGCCGAGCCACGCCGCCGGCAGGTACGCAAGCAGCAGGTCCAGCGCGATGAACGCTGCCGGCGCCGGCAGCATCACCGCATTGGCGATGCCGCCGAGCAGGAACAGCCCGCCGACGACGTAGGCCGGGCCCGCGGTGCGCCCCGGCGTCAGCCACGTCGCGACCGCGGCACCGACCAGCGTGCCGAGCGCGTGCGCGAGAAACGGAAAGACGTAGTGCCGCGGCCCGAACAGATGCATCGACGCGCGCAATCCTTCGGTGGTCGTGACGTCGGCGCCGGCCGGCGGCGCAACAACGCCGCTGCCGGCAACGATCAGCCCCATGTTGACGGCGCTGCCGACGACGAAACCGGCCACCACCGCCAGTCCCAGACGCAGCCCTCGATGCATCGCAACTCCTCTTCGTTTCGCCGCGCCGGCCGCCGGCATCGAGCCCCCCCGCGCATCGTGTCGGCGCAAAGACTGCCGCTCGGCCGGCGCACGGCGCGCGATCATCGCGCGTGCAAGACGGGCTGGGAAGCGTCTGGCAACGCCGCCGGACCGGCGCCGGATCACTTTTCGCGACCGCGTGCACACCAGGGGCGGTCGCAACGCTCACCGCCACAACCACCGCGGTGCGGCGGGCTCGCGCAGACTCCACCGATGCTGATCGCTACCTGGAACGTCAACGACGTCAATCGTCGCCTGCCGGTGTTGCTGGCCTGGCTCGACGCGGCGCAGCCCGACGTCGTCGCGTTGCAGGAGCTGAAGTCGACCGCCGAGCGCTACCCGCGCGACGCGCTCGATCGCGCCGGCTACGGCAGCGCGGTCGTTGGCCAGCGCAGCTGGAACGGCGTCGCGCTGCTGGCGCGCGGTGCCGAGCCCGTCGTCGTTCGCCGCGCGCTGCCGGGCGACGCCGGCGACTCCCAGGCGCGCTGGGTCGAAGCGGCGATCGGCGGCGTGCTGTTCGCGTCGCTGTACCTGCCCAACGGCAACCCGTGGCCGGGGCCGAAGTTCGACTACAAGATGGCCTGGTTCGACCGGCTGCTGGCGCACGCCGCCGAGCTCGCCGGCACCGGCGCGCCGGTCGCGCTGCTCGGCGACTACAACGTCGTGCCGACCGACGCCGACATCTATTCGCCGGCCAGCTGGCGCAACAACGCGCTGCTGCAGCCCGAGCCGCGCGCGGCCTACGCACGGCTCGTGGCACAGGGCTGGACCGACGCGCTGCGCCAGCGGCACCCTGCCGACCGGGTCTACACGTTCTGGGACCGCCGCCGCAACCGCTGGCCGCGCGACGCCGGGCTGCGCATCGACCACGTGCTGCTGAGCCGGTCGCTGGCGCCGCGGCTCGTCGACGCCGGCGTGCACCGCGAGCTGCGCGGCGTCGCCGACGCGAGCGACCACGCACCGGTGTGGGCGCGGCTGGCCGATGCGTCGCCGGCCGGCCGACGGTCGCCCGCCGGCAAGCCGATTGCCGCCGCCCGCCCATGACCGCGCCCGTGACGATCACGATCCCGCACCAGCTCGGCCGCGCCGAAGCGCGCCGCCGCATCGACGACGGCTTCGCCAAGCTCGTCGGCCAGTTTCCGGGCAGCGCCGGCGCGAACCGTCAGGCGTGGAGCGGCGACCGGCTCGACTTCCAGCTGTCGGCGCTGGGCCAGTCGATCGGCGGCTCGGTCGACGTCGCCGACGCTGCGGTGACGATCGAGGTGCGGCTGCCCGGCCTGCTCGGCGCGATCGCCAACGGGCTGAAGGACAAGCTGCGCAAGACCGGCCAGCTGCTGCTGACACGGAAGTAGCGCCGCGTTGCGCCACCGCACTCCCGAACCTTCGTACCGACGCCCGCCCGCCCTCGCCCGGCCGTCGACCATCGACCCATGCGCAACGACCCGCAGTCGCCGCCGCGTGCGCGCCGCCGCGCCTTCGGCCGCACGCCGGCGCGGCGCGCGTGGCTGGCCGGCGCGGCGCTGCTCGGCTGCGCGTTCGCCGCAAGCGCCGCCGCGGCGGCCGCGTCGCGCGCCGCCGCCCCGCCGGCGGCCGGCGCAATGAGCTCACCCATCGCCGACAGCGGCGCCGCCGCCGCACGCCGCCTCGTCGATGCCACGCCGGCGGCGGCGCGCGCCGAGCTGCTGTTGCCGTTCACCGATGCCGCGCGCAGCGACTGGAACTACACGCCGCGCCGCCGTGCCGGCATCGCGTGGAAGGCGATGTCCGCCGCGCAGCGCGACGCGACGACGGCGCTGCTGCGCAGCGTGCTCGACGAGCGCGGCCACGACCGCGTCCGCGCGGTGATGGCGCTCGAGATCACACTGCGCGAGCTCGAATCGTCGTCGCCGTCGTTCCGCGACCCCGAGAACTACGCGGTCGCGATCTTCGGCACGCCGACGCCGGACGCCGGCCACGGCTGGGGCTGGCGCATCGAAGGCCACCACCTGTCGCTGCACTTCAGCCTCGACGGCGACCGCGTCGTCGCAACGCTGCCGCAGTTCTTCGGCGCCAACCCCGCCGAGGTGCCGCGCGACGTCGCCGGCGGGCCGGCACGCGGCTTTCGCCTGCTCGGCGACGAAGAAGATCTGGCGCGCGGCTGGCTGGCGTCGCTGACCGATGCGCAGCGCCGGCGCGCGGTCTTCGACGACCGGCCGTACGGCGACATCGTCAGCCGTGCCGCGCCGCGCGCGCGGCCGCTCGACGCCGTCGGGCTCGCGTGGCCCGAGATGGACGCGGCGCAGCAGGCGCAGGTGCTGAAGCTGATCGGCGCGTTCGCCGACCACCTGAAGCCGGCGCTCGCCGAAGCGCGGTTGGCGCGCGTTCGCGAGGGCGGCCTGCACACGGTGCACGTGGGCTGGGCCGGGTCGACCACACCGCGCGAGCCGCACTACTTCCGCATCCAGGGCGCGACCTTCCTGATCGAGCACGACAACTCGGGCGGCAACCACGTCCACGCGGTGTGGCGCGACTTCGCCGGCGACTTCGGCCGCGACGTGCTGCGCGAGCACTACCGGCGTGCGGCCGGCAGCGGCCACCGGCACGCGCTGCGCTGACGCCGCAGCTTCGACCGGCGCCCGTCGCGCGTCGACGCCGCGGTGGCCACCGCCGCCGCGCACCGCTGCTCCGACCGCCGCCGCGGCGGGCGGCGACCCGACGGCTACAGTCGACGCCACGCATGAAGGCGATCCGCTGCCGCGCGCACCCCCCCGCCCTGCGGTCGGACCCCGCCGGCACCGGCGCCGATCGGCCGCCGCCGCGGTGACGCTGCCGCGGCCGTCGTTCCGCCAGCTGCTGCTGGTCGGTTTCCTGCTCGTCGCGGGCCTGCTCGGTGCGCTGGTGCTGCGCGGCCAGGTGGTGCTCGAAGGCCTGCTCGAGCGCAGCGGCGCCGGTGCGCAGCGCGCGATCGCGATCAACGGCCATGCCGAACGACTCGGCGACGCGGCGATCGCGATGGAGCGCGCGGCACGGCAGTACGTCGTCCTCGGCGACCGCACGCTGCGCCAGACGCACGACCGCGCGGCGGCCGAGGCCGACCGTCAGTTGCAGGCACTGGCCGCCGACGGCGTCGCGCCCGACGCGCCGGCCGCGTGGCGCCGGCTGCGCGCGCGCATCGACGACGCGCTCGACGACACGGCCACTGCGCCGGCGCAGCGCGATGCGCGGATGGCGCTGGCGTTCCGCGAGCTGGCCGCGCTGCAGGCGCAGCTGGCGGTGCAGCTGCGCCGCGTGACCGAGCAGCGCAACGCGGCGCTGCAGGCCGAGCTCGACGCCACGCGCGCAGCACTCGGCCGGCAGTTCGCCGCCGCGGTGCTGCTGTCGTCGCTGCTGGCACTGGCGCTGGCGTTCGCGCTGGCGCGGCCGCTGCGGCGCGTCGGGGCGGCGATCGTCGCGCTCGGCGACAACCGGCTCGACGAGCGCATCGACATCCCCGGCCCGTCGGACGTGCGCCAGATCGGCCGGCAGCTCGACTGGCTGCGCCAGCGGCTGGCGGCCAACGACGACGACAAGGCGCGCTTTCTGCGCCACGTGTCGCACGAGCTGAAGACGCCGCTGGCGGCGCTGCGCGAAGGCGTGGCGCTGCTGCAGGACGCCGTCGCCGGCCCGTTGACCCCGGACCAGCGCGAGGTCGCGCGGATCCTCAACGACAACACCGCCGCACTGCAGCAGCGCATCGAGGACCTGCTGCGCTTCAACGCCACCGCGTTCGCCGCGCAGCGGCGGGTGCGCCGCCCGACCGACCTGGCCGCGCTCGTCCGCGCGGTGATCGACGAACAGCAGCTGCAGTGGCGCGTGCGCAACCTCACGGTCGAGCTGGTCGCGCCGCCGGGCCCTGCGTTGCGTGCCGACGTCGACGCCGCGCTGCTGTCGACAGCAATCGCCAACCTGGTGTCCAACGCGATTCGCTACAGCCCCACCGGCGCTACGATCGCGGTCGAGCTCGCCCGTGCCGGCGACGACGTGCGCATCGACGTGATCGACGAAGGCCCGGGCATCGCGCCCGCCGACCGCGAACGGGTGTTCGAACCGTTCTACCGCGGCCAGACGCAGCCCGAAGGCGGGCTCGCCGGCACCGGCATCGGCCTGTCGATCGTCGCCGAGGCGGCGGCCGCACACGGCGGCCGCGTGCGCCTGCTCGACCCGGTCGCCGGCACGCGCGGCGCGCGCTTCCGCATCGAACTGCCGCATGCCCTCGCCGACTGAACCGCCGCACCGCGCGGCCGCCGGATCGTCGTGGCGGCGGCGCTTGCTCGTCGCC
>CBDUBX010000065.1:0-11274 GCA_965365495.1 uncultured Burkholderiales bacterium | reverse complement strand
ACCGCGCGCGACGGGTCGAGCTCGCGCAGCATGCGGCGCAGGTAGACCGCGAACATCGGCACGCACAGCACGAACACCACGCCGGCCAGCCGCAGCCCCGGGTCCTGCAGCCAGGCGCGCCAGCCGTCGGCGCGCAGCGCGGCGAAGCTCAGCTCGACGCTGCCCCACGGCTCGCCGGCCTGCCACACCGGCACGCGGATCGACCGGTCGGTCGACGCGCCTTCGGGCGGCGCGACCCAGCGCGCGGCGTGGTCGCCGATCGCCACGAGCAGTGCACCGTCGGCGGCGCGCACGCCGATCGACGCCATGCCGGGGTTGCGGTCGACGACGAAGCGCAGCGTCTGCTCGAGCGGCTCGGGGTCGGCGTCGTCGATCATCCCGGAGACGGTGATCGCCAGCGTTTCGGCGAGCGCGCCGCGGTGGCGGCGGACCTCGGATTCGGCGTCGGGGACGAAGCCGAGCCACGTGGCGCTGAACAGCGCGACGACGGTCAGCGCCGCGAGGCCGAGCGCCAGGTGGACGCGCGTCGACAGCCGGCGCACGAAGGGCAGCGGTTTCATGGTTCGCAGGTCTCCAGGGCGCGCTTCGCGTCGGCGGTGGGGGCCGCAGCGGGGGCGGCGGTAACGGCGGTGACGGCGGTGACGGTGGCGGCGGCGGCGGCGGTGGCCGCGGCGGGGCCCGCCGGCCCGATCCGACGCCCCGTCGGTGGCGGCGTCGTCGAACAGCTCCTCGACGTCGCCGTCTTCGCCGTCGCCGTCGCCGTCGCGTTCGCGGCGCGCCGCGGCCAGCACCGGCAGCGGGTCGATCATCTGCCACGCCGGCAGCGCCGACAGCATCGAGCTGACGAGCACGCCGCCGCGCAGCAGCCATGCGACGTAGCCGATCGACAGCCCGCCCGACACGGCCACGCTCGACGCGACGACCGCGCGGTGGGTCGCGCCGGCGTCGTCGAGCTGGCGGCGAAGTTCGTCGAACTTGCGCTGCACCTCGTCGCTGTGCAGCAGCGCCGACCACGGCGTGGCCTGCAGCGACGCGAACTGCGGCGTCAGCGCCGGCGCGAGCACGGCGTCGGCGCGGCTGCCCGGTGACCGCGCGACGGTCGCATCGGCCGGCGCTGCGGCGGCGGCGACCGCGACCGTCGGGTCGGCGAACGCTGCCGGCGCGTCGGGCAGTAGCGGCGCGTGCGGCGCCGCCGCGGGCGGCGGCGCGGCGGCTGCCGCTGGCGGCGCGCCATCGACCGGTGGTTCGGCGGCCGCGGCCGCGTCGGCGACCCCTTCGACCGGCTCGGGTTCGGCGACGACCGGCGTCGGCGGCGCGGCGACCACCGGACGCGGCTCGGCCGCCGGCGGCGCCGGCTCGGGCTGCGGCTCGGGCTCGGGCTCGGGCTCGGGCTCGGGCTCGGGCTGCGGCTCGGGCGGCGGTTCGACCGGCGCGGCGGCGACGTCGATCGCAAACGTGGCGTCGGCCGACGCGCCGCCCGTGTCGGTCGCGGTGACACGAACCTCGATCGCGCCGACGTCGGCGGCGCCGGGCGTGCCGCTGAAGCTGCGCGTCGCGGCGTCGAACGTCAGCCACGCCGGCAACGGGTCGCCGGAGGCCAGCCGCACCGACCAGGCCAGCGTGTCGCCGGCGTCGACGTCGGCGAACGTCGCGGCCGCCAGCGTCAGCGCGAACGGCGCGTCGGCAACCGCGCGCTGTGCGCCAATCGTCGCCGCCGCGGTCGGCGCGTCGTTGCGGTCGCCGACGGTCACGGTGTAGGCCTGCAGCGCCGACTGGCCGCCGGCGTCGGCGGCGGCGACGACGACCTCGTAGGCGTTGTCGCCGTCGGCGTCGCGCGGAGCCTCGAAGTCGGGCGCGTCGGCGAAGCGCAGCGCACCGGTCGCGGCGTCGACCGTGAAGCGCGTGGCGTCGGCGCCGCCGGCGATCGAGTAGCCGATCGTGCCGCCTTCGGCGTCGCGCGCGGCGACGGTCGTCAGCGCGCCGCCCGTGCCTTCGCCGACCGCGAGCGCCACCGTCGCGGCGCCGCCGTGGGCGGTGTGCTGCGGCGCCTCGTCGACGTCGGTCACGGTGACCACGAGCGTTTGCTGCGTGCTTGCACCGCCGTCGCTGGCGGCGACGCGCACCTCGTAGCGCCGGTCGCCGTCGGTGTCGCCCGGCGATTCGAAGTCGGCGCAACCGGGCGCGACGAAGCGCAGCTCGCCGGTCGCGGCGTCGATCGCGAAGCACGCGGCGTCGGCGCCGCCGGCGATCGTGTAGACCAGGTCGGGCGTCGGCAGGTCGGCGTCGGTCGCGTGCACGGTGCCGACGACGCCGCCGGCGGCGTTCTCGGCAACGGTCCACGCCGCCGGCGTCGCGAACACCGGCGCGTGGTCGTCGGCGCCGGTCACCGCGACGGTGAACGCCTGCGTCGATTCGCTGCCGTCGTCGGACCGCGCGGCGACGACGATGCGGTGCTGCGACGCGGCCTCGAAGTCGAGCCCGCCGGCGACGCGGACGACGCCGGTCGCGGCGTCGATCGCGAACCGGCCGCCGGCGTCGTCGAGCAGGCGGTAGGCGATCGCGTTCGTCGTCGCGTCGGCGTCGACCGCGTGCGCGGTGATGCCGACCGCGGTGCCGGCCGCGGCGTCTTCGGCGACGGTGTCGGCGGCGGTGTCGGTGTCGTCGACCGCGGCGACGAAGGTCTCGTTGACGTCGGCGACCGCGATCGTGAACGACGCGTCGGCGTGGCTGCCGTCGGCGGACGTCGCGCGCACAGTGATCGTGTGGCTCGCCGCGGCTTCGCGGTCGAGCGCGCCGGCGACGCTGACGACGCCGCTGTCGGCGTCGATCGCGAACCGGCCGCCGGCGCTGTCGAGCAGACTGTAGGCAATGCCGTTCAGGCTGGCGTCGCCATCGACCGCGGTGACGCGGATGCCGACCGCGGCGCCGACCGCGGCGTTCTCGGCAACGCCGTCGGCCGCGGCGTCCACGTCGGTCGCGGCGCCGACGTCGAACTCGTCGACGTCGCCGACGGCGATCGAAAACGTCTGCTGCGACGTGCTGCTGTCGGTCGATGTTGCGCGCACGACGATCTCGTACGCGCCGCCGGCGGCGGCCGCGGCCTCGGCGTCGAGCACGGCGGCGGTGCGCACGACGCCGGTCGCCGCGTCGATGACGAAGCGGCCGCCGGCGCTGTCGAGCAGCGTGTAGCTCACGCTGTCGCCGGTGTCGGGGTCGACCGCGCGTGCAGTGACGCCGGTGGCGCTGCCGATGGCGGCGTTCTCGGCGACGCGGTCGATCGCGGCGTCGTCGTCGGCGATGCCGCCGACGTCGAACTCGTCGTCGTCGTCGACGGCGATCGTGAATGTCGCCTCCGACGTGCTGCCGTCGGCCGACGTCGCGCGCACCGTCACGGCGTGGCTCGTCGCGACGTCGTAGTCGACCGCGGCCGCGGTGCGCAGCACGCCGCTGGTCGCGTGGATCGCGAAGCGGCCGCCGGCGCTGTCGACGAGCGAGTAGGTCACGGCACTGTTCGTCGCGTCGGCGTCGACGGCGTGCGCCGTCACCCCGACCAGCGTGCCGACGCCGGCGTTCTCACGCACGCGGTCGGCCGCGGCGTTGGTGTCGGCGATCGCGCCGACGTCGAACTCGTCGACGTCGCCGACCGCGACCGTGAAGCTGCGCGACGAGCGGCTGCCGTCGGCCGACCCCGCGCCGACGGTGATCGTGTAGCTCGACGCGGTCTCGCGGTCGATCGCGCCGGCGACGCGCACGACGCCGGTGGCGGCGTCGATCGAGAAGCGGCCGCCGGCGGTGTCGGTCAGCCAGTAGCTGACGCCGTTGGTCGTCGCGTCGGCGTCGCCGGCCTGCGCGGTGATGCCGACGGTGGTGCCCACCGCCGACCCTTCGAGCACCTGGTCGGCGCTGGCGTTGCCGTCGCCGATCGCCCCGATCGCGAACTCGTTGACGTCGGTGACGGTCACCGCCAGCGCCTGCGTGTCGGCGAGCGCGCCGTCGCTGGCGGCGACGGTCACTTCGTAGACGCCGTCGGCGTTGGCGTCGGTCCGCGCCTCGGCGTTCGGCGCTGCGACGAAGCGCAGCACGCCGCTGGCGGCGTCGATCGCGAACTTCGCGGCGTCGGCGCCGCCGACGATCGAATACGTCAGCGTCGTGTTCTGCGCGTCGGTCGCGTCGACGTCGGTGACCGCGGTCGAGTTCTCGGCAACGGCGATCGCGGCGGTGGCGCCGCCGCCGTTGCTGCCGATCACCGGCGCGGTGTTGACGCCGGCCTGCTTCACGGCGACGGCGATCGCCGCCCAGCGCTCGCTGCCGTCGTCCCAGTCGAGCGACTGCGACATCGTCACCGAGCCGGCACCGGGCTCGCGGCTGGCGCTGGCGTGCAGGCCGTCCTCGCCGCCCTTCTGCTCCCAGGTCTTGTTCTGGTTGCTGCCGTAGCCGTGGTTCTCGACGTTCTTGCTGCCGACGACGTCGATGACGATGTCGCCGCTGGCCGCCGCCACGGTCAGGCTGACGCTGCCGCTGCCGCCGTTCTTCTTGACGACCGTGCCGAACGGCGTCGCCTGGTCGACGCCGCGGAAGTCCATCGACCCGCCGTGCAGCCGCGTCGACACGGTGCTGCTGACCACGACGTCGGCCTTGCCCGCGTTCGGCGACTTCAGGTACCAGACCTCGGTGCGCAGGTTGCTCGACCCGCCCGACGTCTGCACGTCCAGCCGCGTCAGCGCCTGCCCGCCGTAGGTGACCGACGTCGTCCCCGACGTCGTGCCGACGACGAGCTGCACGACGAGCAGCCGCTGGCTGCCCGAGTTGACGTCGTGCTCCCACGTCAGCGACGTGCGGTTGCCGCTGGTCTTGGCGCTGTCGACCTTCTCCATCGTCACCGCGAGCGTGCCGGCCCACGCCTGCTGCGCGGCGTCGCTCACCGCCAGCGCGGTGTCGATGCGGCCGGTGGCGGCTTCGAGCTGCCAGTCGCCGCCGGCGGCGGCGGCGCCGGTGAGGTCGGTCGACGCGGCGACATCGGCGCCGGTCAGCGCCGCGAGGTCGGCGACGAAGGCCGCGCCGGCCGCGCCGGCGGCGACGTCGCAGCCGTACAGCAGCAAGTCGGCGCCGGGCGCGAGCGCCGCCGACCACGCGGCGACGTCGCCGGCGCGCGCCAGGAGCGTGTCGCCGTCGAGGCGCGTCGCGCCGAGCTGCAGCACGCCGGCGCCGCCGTGGCCGAGCACGTGCACTGCACCGACGTCGCTGCGGCCGGCGAGCGCGCGGCCGATCGCCGCGACGCCGTCTTCGCCGGCAGCGAGCCGTTCGATCTCGATCGCGCGGCCGGCGCCGCGCTGCGCCTGCAGGTCGGCGATCAGCCGCTCGGATTCGGGCAGCGTCGCGTCGACGAAGGCGATCTCGCTCGTCGCGACCGCGGCGGCTTGCGCCGCGGCGTGCAGCGGCTGCTCGTCGCGCACCGCGGCGTCGGCCGGCAGCAGCGGCGCGACGTCGGCCGAATGCAGCACGCGTTCTTCGAGCGCCTCGGCGACCGGGCGCGCGTCGCCTGAGCGCCGCGTCACGTCGCCACGGTGGCGCGGGAACGCTGCGGCGACCCCGCGCGCCAGCCGCGTCGCGGCGCCGACGCCGAAGCGTCCGCCGAGCGGGCGGCGAGGCAGGATCGCCACGGGCGGCCGCGGCTGCTCAGAGCCGCGCCGGGGCCGGCGCCGGAAGGGTCGCCGGCGCCAGCGGCAGCGCGGCGGGCGACAGCCGCGCGGCCGGCGCCGTGGCGGCGGCCGGCGACAACTTCGCCGGCGCCGCGGCGACCGCATCGCCCGGCAGGTCGGCCTTGCAGCGCAACCCGGCGGGCAGCCGGTGGTCGGCGTTCGGCAGCGACAGCCGCACGCGGAAAGTGTTGCTCGCCGCGTCGAGCACGCGGTCGACGTGACGCACCGTCGCCGCTTGCGGCGCGGCGCCGGGCAGCTCGGGGCGGACGGTGATCGAGTCGCCAACCGCGATCGCGCCGTACAGCGCCGTCGGCACCATCAGCTCGACGCGCAGCGGGTCGATCGCAGCAATGCGCAGCAGCGGCTTTTCCTCGACGCGCTCGCCTTCGTTGACGTGGCGCTCGACGACGACGCCGGCAAACGGGCTCTTCACGGTGCGCAGTGCGAGCTGCGCCTGCGCGACGCGCCGTTCCTCGGTCCAGATCCGCTGCTGGCTCTTGGTCTGCGCCAGCTTCTGCCGTGCCAGCTCGAGTTCGGCGGCGGCCTGCTCGACCGCCTGCGCCGACACGAAGTTCTGCGCCAGCAGCGCTTCGGCGCGCGCCATCTTCTGCTGCGCGAGCTGCAGGCTGGCCGCGGCGGCGAGGATGTCGGCGTCGGCGCGCGACCGCGTGTCGGCCACCGTCGCGTGCGCGCGCTCGACGTCGGCGCGCAGCGTCGCCAGCGGTTGGCCGGCGTCGACCGACTGGCCGCGTTCGACGGCGATGCTTTCGACGACGCCGACGACCTGCGAGCCGATGTCGGCGACGCGGTCGGGCTCGATCAGGCAGCCGAGCGGCTTGGCGCCGGCCGTTGCCGGCGCGGCCTGCGCCGGCAGCGCGACGAACGCGCCGAACGCCGCCAGCGTCGCCAGCGCCGCGAGCGTCAGCCGGCCGGCGCGGCCCACGCCAGGCGGCGTTCCCAAAGCCGGTCCTGCCGCAGCAGTTCGGCGCGCGCCCGCGCGCGCCGGCGTTCCTCGCGGGTTTGCGTCGCGCGCCACAGCGCCAGCCGCAGCCAGCTCGGGATCGAGGGTGTCGTGGGTGTCCATTGCATCGGGTCTTCGGCGGCGGCGGCTGAATCTGTAGCCGCGGCGGCGGTCAGATGCCACGTTTCGACGCTGCCCGGCTCGCCGTGGCGCGCCGCGCGGCCGGCGAGCTGGCGGTCGAGCCGGCGCGACGGGTTGCGCTGGCACGACAGCACGTGCAGCCCGCCGGCGGCGCGCGCCGCGGCGTCGAGCGCGATGTCGGTGCCGCGGCCGGCCATCCGCGTCGCGACGGTGACCGCGCCGGCGCGCCCGGCGGCGGCGACGATCGCCGCCTCGTCGGCGTCGTGCAGCGCGTTGAGCACGCGGTGCGGCAGCGGCGCGGCGGCGAGCACCTGCGACAGCGCCGCGCTGTCGCCGACGCTGTCGGTGCCGACGAGCACCGGGCGGCCGGCGACGTGCAGTTCGGCGACGCGACGCGCGACCGCTTGCCAGCGCGCCTGCGCATCGGTAAAGACGCGTGGCGGCAGCGCGACGAGCCGGCCCTTGCGGTGCAGCGCGATGCGCTCGACGCGCGCGCCGAGCACCGCGCGCAGCTCGCCGCGAGCTTCGGCCAGCGTGCCGCTCAGCCCCGAAACGCGCCAATAGCGCTGGAAGAAGCGCTGGAACGTGATCTGGGCGACGGTCTCGGTCTCGTCGGGCGGCGCCAGCCCTTCCTTCAGCGCGACCACGGTGTGCAGCCCGCGCGACCAGACGCGGCCGGCGGCGATGCGGCCGGTGACCTCGTCGAGCAGCTCGACCGCGCCGTCGCGGACGACGTAGTGCGCGTCGCGGCGGCAGGCGTGCAGCGCGACGAGCGCGAGCTGCACCGCTTCTCGGCGGTAGCGCGGCCGCTGCCATGGCCCGCCGAGCGGCCGCGCGAGTTCGGCGATGCGGTCTTCGCCGGTGGCCGACAGCGTCGCGCTGCGCGCCGCGGCGTCGACCGCAAAGTCGCGCCCGGGGGCAAGCCGCCGCGCCAGCGCCAGCGCCTGCCACAGAAACGCGCGGCGCGCGGCGTGCGGCCGCGACGTCGACAGGATCAGCGGCACCTCGGCCTCGTCGAGCAGGATCGAATCGGCCTCGTCGAGCAGCGCCCACGCCAGGCCGCGCTGGCGAGTCGCGTCGGCGGCGTCGCCGGCGAGCGCCGCGGCGGCACGTTCGGCCGGCGACCGCTGCGCGAAGCCGACGCGGTCGCGCAGGTGGTCGAACGCGAGCTCGCGCGCCGTCGCGTAGACGACGTCGCAGGCGTAGGCGGCGCGGCGCTCGGCGGCGTCGTCGGCGGTGCTGCCGGGGCCGCCGACCGGCAGCGCCGCGACGGTCAGGCCGAGCCGCGCGTACAGCGGCGCCAGCGCCGCCGCGTCGCGCGCCGCGAGGTAGTCGTTGGCGGTGACGACGTGCGCCGTGACGCCGGCCAGCCCCGCCGCCGCCGCGGCCAGCGCCAGCGCCAGCGTCTTGCCCTCGCCGGTGGCCATTTCGGCGAAGCGCAGGTCGAGCAGCACCGCCGCGGCGTGCAGCTGCGTCGGCCGTGGTGTCTGGCCGACCGCGACCGTCGCCGCGGCGGCGGCGGCGGCGAGCGCGCGCGCGGCGTTCGCCGGTGTCAGCCCGTCACGGCGCAGGTCGCGTCGCAGCGTGGCCAGCGCCGGCGCGAGCTGCGCGCTGCCGTCGAGCGCGTGCCAACGGTCGATGTCGGCTGCGGCGGCGCGCGCCACGCCGCGCGGCCGGGCGCGCGGCGACAGCGCGTCGCGCAGCCGGCGCGCGGGCGGTGCGGTGTCGTCGACGCCGCGCAGCGGGTGCGCGCCCCACACCGGTCCGGGGCGCGGCAGCAGTCGGGCGGCGTCCACCGGTGGTCTCGCGTCAGACCTGCGGGTGAAAGCGCGCGCCGACCGCGCGCTGCAGCGCGCGCCACGCCTGCAGCGCGAACGGCGCGTGGCCGCGGTCGAGGCGCACCCAGGCGCGTTCGCCGAGCCGCGCGAACTCGGCATCGCGCCGGTCGGTGGCCGCTGCGCGCGCGCCGCCGGGTGGCGCCGCGGCCGGCGCCGCGTCGAACACGACGTCGACCAGCACCACCGGCTGCAGCGGCGTCGTCGCCGTTTCGTCCTGCGGGTCGGTCGGGATCGGGCCGCCGTGGCGCTGCGCCAGCGCCGCGCTGGGCAGCCGGCGCACCGCACCGGCGCCGTCGCGAACGCGGGTCGCGGCGTGAACGCGCCACGGCGCCGACGCGAGGCGCACGGCGACGTGCGGCGCGGCGTCGTCGAGCGCCGCGGCGTCGGCCGCCGGCAGCGCGACGCGCACCGTCGGCGCGCCGCCGTCGCGCACCTGGCCGAGCAGCGCGCCGCGGCCGACGTAGCTGCCGGGCAAGTCGGCCGCGCGCGGCAGCGCGACGCGGCCGGCGCGGCGCGCGCGCACCGTCAGCGCGGCGTCGCGTTCGGCCAGGCGGGCGAATTCGGCCTCGGCGGCGGCGAGTTCGGCCTGGGCGTCGCCGGCGCGCGCGGTCGACGCCCGGGCGGCGGTACCGTCGACGCCGTCGACGCCGGCGTCGCCCGCCAGCGCGCCGACCCATTCGGCGCGCAGCGCGTCGACGCGCGCCGCCTGGCGCTGCAGCGCGGTGGCGAGCGCCGGGTTGACGAGCTGCAGCACCGCGTCACCGGCGGCGACCGCCGAGCCGTCGGCGACCGCGACCGCCACCACGAAGCCTTCTTCGTCGGCGCGGACCTGCGCGTCGTCGGCCGGCCAGACGATGCCCTGCAGCCGCGTCGTCTGCGGCAGCGGCAGCGCCAGCAGCGTGACGACCGCAAGCGTCACCAGCGTCGCCGCGACGCGCCAGCGGCGCGCGCTCACCGCTTGCGCCTGTGCGTTGCGCTGCAGGCTGCGCCACAGCTCGACCACCGGCCGCAGCGCCATCTGCCAGCCGAGGACCAGCGCTGTGGCGACGCCGAGCGCGAACGCCACGCTGCCGAGCCACGCGGTCGCGAACGCGGCGATCGCCAGCCCCCACAGCCACGCCAACGGCGCGTAGCCGACGAGCCAACCCGCTTCGCCGCGGGCGAGCGGCATCGGCTCGCCCACGGCAGCCGCGCCGACAACGCGCCGCAGCAGCGCGGCCTGCCACCACTGGCGGCTGCGCGTCGCCAGGTTCGGCAGGTTCAATGCGTCGGTGGCGATCGCGTAGCCGTCCAGGCGCTGCAGCGGGTTGGCGTTGAACAGCAATGTCGACGCGCCGGCGACGACGACGGTGACGAACGCCGCGTCGCGCGCCAGCCCGTCGTCGAGCACCAGCCACAGCGGCAGCGCGACCGCGGCGACCGCGACCTCGGCCATCATCCCGGCGGCGCCGACGACGATCCGCCGCCGCCGCTCGACGAAGCGCGACGCCGCCGACGCGTCGACCCACGGCATCGGCGCGCCGAGCATGAACGTGACGCCGGCGTGCGGCACGGTGCCGCCCCAGCGGCGCACCGCCAGCGCGTGCGCCAGTTCGTGCAGCGCCTTCAGCGGCAGATACAGCGCCAGCGCCAGCGCGGCGTAGCGCGGCGTCGCCAGCCAGCGTTCGCCGTGCGCCCACAGGTCGGGCGCGTGCTGCAGCGCGAGCAGCGCGAACGCGCCGGCGCCGACGAGCCACAACGCGAACGCCGGCGCCGAAAACAGCGCGCGCGCCAGCGGCGCGAGGCGGTCGACGAGTCGCGTCGGGTCGACGAGGCGCACGCGCCACGCGAGCAGCGTGTTGCGCCGCTGCGGCCGCTCGATGCGGTCGCCGTGGGCGAGCAGCCGCTCGGCGTCGACGCCGCCGCCGTCGACGTCGACCAGCCGTGCCTGACGCAGCCGCGTCAGCACGTCGACGACCTCGTCCTGCGTCGGCGGGTCGGCGTCGCCGGCGAGCAGCGCGTCCCAGATCGACTGCACGTCGGCGCGGCCGTCGAAGCGGCCGGCGACATCCCACGCGGCGGCGTTGAGGCGCACGCTGGCCGTCGCCCCGCGTTCGCCGACGACGACCCAGCGCTCGCCGCGGACGTCGTGGCGCCGCACCTGCAGCGCGCCGACCCAGCGCGGCCGCAGCGCCGCGACGCGGTACCAGCGCGCCGAATGGACCGCGGTCATCGCCGCCGCGGCCGACGGCCGGCGCCGGCGGACGGCCGCGCGGCGGGGCGGCGACCGCCCGGGGGCGGTGACGCGAGCGCCGGCGCGCTCGGCGGGCTCACCACCACTTCCACAGCGCGACGCGCAGCCGAAGCAGCGCGTTGCGACCCCACGACCACGCGAGCGGCGCGCGCGCGTCGCCGAGCTCGGCGCGGCCGATCAGCCCGGGGCGCAGCCCGTCGCGCGGCGCGACGAGCCGCGCTTCGACCTCGAACACGTTGCGTCCGTCGACCGCCTTGGCCAGCGGCGCGATCCGCTCGACGCGCAGCTCGTCGCTCGCGAACAGCGACAGCGACGACAGCGCCAGCCGGCCGCGGTCGCCGACCGCGACGCGCGCGATGTCGGTCTCGTCGACATCGACGACGACACGCTGGCGGCCGCTGC
>CBDUBX010000064.1:0-11375 GCA_965365495.1 uncultured Burkholderiales bacterium | reverse complement strand
TTCGTCGCCAGCGACCTCGCGCGTGTCGTGCTGCTGGTGCTGTTCCCGGCGATCACGTTGTTCGTGCTGCGGTTCTAGCGGTGTCCGCCAGCGCGCTGCCCTGGGCGCGGCGGGTTGTTACGCACTTCGCCCGGCCCGACCGGGTCGATCGCTGACGGCGTCGCTGCGGCGGCGAGCGGGCCGCGCCGACACGGCATCATCCGCCCCTCGAAAAAGCGCCACACCGGCGCGGGGAGGGCCATCGCGATGTCGGGATCGTTCTGGGGCGGGATCCTGCTGGCGCTCGTCGTCGTGCAGATCGTCGTGATCTGGTCGATCCGGCGCCACCGCGACCCGAAGCTGAAGATCGAGTGCGACCACCCGATCGACCGCCTGCTGCCGAGCCTGGCCGGGCTGACGCTGTCGACGCCGGTCGGCGGCAACCGCGTCGACGTGCACGAGAACGGCGCGTTCTTCGACGTTCTGGTCGACGCGATCCGCGGCGCGCGGCATTCGGTCCACTTCGAGACCTTCCTGTGGAAGGACGGCGAACTCGGCAAGCGCGTCGCCGAGGCGCTGATCGACCGCGCGTCGAACGGCGTCACGGTGCGCGTGATGCTCGACGCGCAGGGGTCGCGCAAGGCCGGCGACGACGTCGTCGAGCGGATGCGCAACGCCGGTTGCCGCGTGACCTTCTTCCACGACATGCGGTTTCGCAACATCGGCGTGTTCAACGACCGCACGCACCGCAAGATGGTGATCGTCGACGGCCGCGTGGCGTTCGTCGGCGGCCACTGCATCGTCGACGACTGGCTCGGCAACGGCGAGGACGGCGAACACTTCACCGACGTCAGCGTCGAGCTGCACGGCCCGATCGTCCACAGCGTGCAGGGCGCGTTCAGCGAGAACTGGTCGGGCGAGACCGGCGAGCTGTTCGTCGGCGACGACTACTTCCCCGAACCCGAGGCCGCTGGCGATGTGCGCATCCACGCGGTGTTCACGAAGCCCGAGAACTCGTCGCCGACGGTGAAGATCCTGCACCACACGGTGATCTGCCTGGCGCGCAAGCGCCTCTGGATCCAGAACCCGTACTTCATCCCCGAACCCGAGGCGATCGAAGCCTTCGGTCAGGCGGTGAAGCGCGGCGTCGACGTGCGCGTGCTGATGCCGTCGACCAGCGGCTCGGACAATCCGATGGTGCAGCACGCCGGCCACCGCAACTTCGCGAAGCTGCTGAAGTGCGGCGTGCGGCTGTTCGAGTACCCGCACACGCTGCTGCACCAGAAGATCATGACCGTCGACGGCGTCTGGAGCGCGGTCGGGTCGAGCAACTTCGACGATCGCAGTTTCGAGACCAACGACGAGATCAGCCTGTCGATCGCCGATGCGCCGCTCACCGAACGCTTCGACGCGATCTTCGAGAAGTACGCGGCGCGCGCGAACGAGATCCGGCTCGACGACTGGCAGCGCCGCGGCACCTGGCACAAGCTGAAGGACAACGCCTTCTACCTGCTCAACGAACTGTTGTAACGCGCGCGGCAGGCGCGTTAGACCACGCCCCGGCGGCCGGCGCGCGGCCGGTCAGAAGGTGACGACGACCGACGCGGCGCTGCGCTGCGCCGGGCCGTGGAACACCGCTTCGACGTTGTTGCCGTCGGGGTCGAGGACGAACGCCGCGTAGTACCCCGGGTGGTAGTCGCGCTCGCCCGGCGCGCCGTTGTCGCGGCCGCCGTGGGCCAGCGCGGCGGCATGGAAGGCTTGCACCATCGCCTCGTCGCGCGCTTGGAACGCGAGGTGGTGGCGCCCGGTCGGCTGGCCCGCGGCAGCGGGGCTCGACACGGACGAGACGAACAGCTCGTCGGCCCAGAAGTGGTCGTCGCCGCTGCCGCCGATCGGCACGCCGAGCGCGTCGAGCACCGCCTCGTAGAACTTCCGGCTCGCCGCCAGGTCGCGGACGACGAGCTGCACGTGGTCGATCAGGCGGCCGCGGTGCAGTTGATCGATCTTCATCGGCGGCGCGGGGCAAGCCGGACGCCCGAGGCCGGCGCGCAGTTTGCCGCCGCCGCACATGACGTCGTTCGGCTTCGACCATAGCTACGCGCGCGACCTGCCCGGGGCGTGGGTCGCGTGCCGGCCGGCGCCGGCGCCGGCGCCGCGGCTGCTGTTCTTCAACGACGCGCTGGCCGACGAGCTCGGCCTCGATGCCGACGCGCTGCGCGCCGACGCCGCTGGCACCGCGGCGCTGTTCGCCGGCAACGCGCTCCCGGACGATGCGCAGCCGATCGCCCAGGCCTACGCCGGCCATCAGTTCGGCGGCTATTCGCCGCAGCTCGGCGACGGCCGCGCGCTGCTGCTCGGCGAGCTCGTCGACCGCGCCGGGCGCCGCCGCGATGTCGCGTTCAAGGGGTCGGGGCGGACGCCGTTCTCGCGCGGCGGCGACGGCAAGGCCGCCGTCGGGCCGATGCTGCGCGAGGTGCTCGTCGGCGAAGCGATGCAAGCGCTGGGAGTCCCGACGACGCGCGCGCTGGCCGTCGTCGCCACCGGCGACACGGTGCGGCGCGAGACGTTGCTCCCCGGCGCGGTGCTGACCCGCGTCGCCGCGAGCCACTTGCGCGTCGGCACGTTCCAGTACTTCGCCGCGCGCGGCGACGGCGACGCGCTGCGCCGGCTGGCCGACCACGCGATCGCGCGCCACGACCCGGCGCTCGTCGGCGACCCCGACCGCTACCTCGGCCTGCTCGAAGCGGTCGCGCGGCGCCAGGCAGCGCTGGTCGCGCAGTGGATCAACGTCGGCTTCATCCACGGCGTGATGAACACCGACAACACGACGATCTCAGGCGAGACGATCGACTACGGACCGTGCGCGTTCGTCGAGGCCTACGACCCCGACGCGGTGTTCAGCAGCATCGACCACCACGGCCGCTACGCGTTCGGCCGCCAGCCCGGCATCGCGCGCTGGAACCTCGCGCGGTTCGCCGAAACGCTGCTGCCGCTGATCGTCGGCGGCAACCAAACCGACGCGGCGATCGACCGCGCGGTGGCGCAGGCGACCTCGGTGATCGACGCGTTCCCGGCGTGGTACGACGCCGCGCAGCGGCGCGGCCAGCGCGCCAAGCTCGGGCTGTTCGCGGCGCGCGGCGACGACGTTGCCGACGACAACCGCGCGCTCGCCGCCGACTGGCTCGCGCTGCTGCACGCGCACGCGGTCGACCACACGCTGGCGTGGCGCCGCCTGGCCGATGCTGCCGCCGGCGACGCGGCGCCGCTCGGCGCGCTCTTCGCCGCGGACGGCGCATCCGGCAGACCCGGTGGATCGGTCGCACCGACCGCGGGCACCGCGCTCGACGCGTGGCTCGCGCGCTGGCGCGACCGCTGCGCGCGCGACGCCGCCGCCGGCGGTGCCGACGGCGCCGAGCGCGCGCGCCGCATGCGCGCCGTCAACCCGGCGATCATCCCGCGCAACCACCGCGTCGAGGAAGCGCTCGCCGCGGCCAGCGACGACGGCGACCTCGCGCCGTTCGAGCAGCTGCTCGCCGCGCTGCGCCGGCCGTACGCCGACGTCGACGGCGCCGACGCGGCGCTCGCGCGCTACGCCGAGCCCGCGCCGGCGGCGCTGACCGCGTGCTACCGCACGTTCTGCGGCACGTGACGCCGCCTCGGCGCCTTGCCCGACCTCGGCGCCGCGACCGGTGAGCGACGCCGACCCGCACGACCTGCAGCGCTTCGTCGACGCGCAGGCCCCGGTGTGGCGCGACGTGGTCGCCGAGCTCGACGCCGGCGCGAAGACGAGCCACTGGATGTGGTTCGTCTTTCCGCAGCTCGCGGCACTCGGCCGCAGCGCGACGGCCCGGCGCTACGGCCTCGCCGGCGTCGACGACGCGCGCGCCTACGCCGACCACGCGCTGCTCGGCCCGCGGCTCGCCGGCGCCGCGACGCGCGTGCTGCGCGCCTTGGCGACGCGCGACGTCGAGCGCGTCTTCGGCGGCGTCGACGCGCTGAAGCTGCGCTCGTCGATGACGCTGTTCGAGCAGGCGGCGCCGCACGCCGGTCCGTGGGGCGCCGTGCTCGACGCGGCGCATGCCGGTGCCCGCGACGGCGCGACGCTCGCGCTGCTGGCCCGGTCCCCACCGAGTCTCCGTCCGAGGCCGGCGTAGCGCCCGCGCGAGCCGATCAGTTCGGCGCCGACGTCGCCTGGCGCCGCGACCACTCGTCGGCGATCGCGCGGTGCGTCGCGACCCCGGTCAACAGTCCGTCGCGCAGCGCGGGGTCGGTGACGGCCGCGGCCTCGGCCAACAACGCGGCATGCGCGTCGGCCAGGACGCGGTCGGCCCGCGCATCGCCGGCCGCCTGCCAGATGCGGTACAGCGTCCAGCGCACCGCGTAGCCGTCGGCACCCGCGAGCGCCGCGTCGGTGGGCACGCCGCAGGGGCTGTCGGTCGCTGTCAGCAGCCGTTCGACATGCTGCCTCGCGGCGTCGACGTCGCCGTCGTCGAACGCCAGCCGCGCCTGCGCCTCGGCGGCATCGATCAGCATGCGCCGCATGCCGATGTCGCGCGCCAGCGCCTCGGCGGCGGCGAATCGAGCCGCCGCGGCGGCCGTCTCGCCGAGCCGGTGCTCGGCTTCGGCCACTGCAAGCATCGCCGTCAATTGCTGCGGCCGGGCGGCGACGGTCACCAGCACTTCGAGCGCCGCGCGACCGTGGACGAGAACGCGCCGCGCATCGCCGCGACGCATCGCCAGCAGCGCCAGCAGCGTCGACGACGTGGCCTCCATCTCGCGGTGGCCGAGCGAGCGCGTCAGCCGCGCCGCGCGTTCCAGGCAACGCTCGGCGTCGTCGTAACGACCGAAGCGCAGGTAGCCGATGCCGGCGTTGCGCGAAGCGATGCCTTCCAGCCGGCGGTCGCCGAGCGCGCGCGACAGCTCGAGCATCCGCGCGTTGTGGCCGATGGCGGCGACCTCGTCGCCGGCGCACTGGGCGCAGATCGCCATCGTGCCCGACAGCTGCATCTGCATCGCCACGAGCCCGAGCCCGACCGCACGCTCGTACGCCGCCTGGATCCGCGCCACCGCCGCCGCGGCCTGGCCGGAGTACGCCATCGCCGAACACAGCCGCATCGTCGCTCGCATCGCGAGGTCGACGTCGCCCAGGCGCTCGGCGATCGCCAGCGCGTCGCGCGCGTGGTGCAGCTGCGCCGCGTGGTCGCCGCTGCGCATCGCGTAGTCGGCGCGGCGCCAGGCCGCTTCGCCGCGGCAACGGTCGCCGTCGACGCCGTCGGGCATCGACGCGGCCAACGCTCCCAGCGCGTCGAGATCGGCGGCTTGCCCATCGCGCCGGCCGAGCAACTCGAGCGTGCGCTCGCGCCGCGCCAGCGCGCGAAAGCGCAGGGCGACGGCCTCGGGCGCGGCCAGCGCCAGCGCGCGCGCGCAACAGCGCAATGCCGTTTCGTGGGCGAACGTGCTCGCATGGTGATCGGCCGCGTCGGCGTAGCACGCCGCCGCGGTCGCGGCATCACCGGCGTATTCGTGGTGCTCGGCGGCGGTCGCGAGCAGTGCCTTGGCACCGGTGGCGGCCTGTCGCTGCAGCCACGCGGCGACGCGCGCGTGCAGCGGCCCCCGCTCGCGCCGCAGCAGCGTGTCGTACGTCACCTGGTGCAGGATCGGGTGCGCGAACGCATGGCCGCGGGCAGCGGCTGCGGACCCGCCGCGGCCGCGCGCGACGAGCAGCCCGCGCCGCACCAGCGCCGGCAGCTCGGCCGCGGCCGCGGCATCGGCATGAGCCAGCGTGCCGGCGTCGACGTTCACTCCGACCACGCTCGCCACCTGCAGCGCGCGCCGCTCGGCGGGCGGCAGCGCGTCGAGCCGTGCCTGGATCACGCCGACCAGCGTCGACGGCAGTTGCAGCGACTGCAACCGGCGCTCGTCGAGCCGCCAGCGCGTCGTGCCGACGGCGATCGCGCCGCAGTCGATCAGCATCTGCACCCGCTCCTCGATGTGGAACGGAACGCCGCCGGCGTCGTCGACGACGAGCGAGCGCAGCGATTCGGGCACCGCCGGCAGCCGGCGCAGCACTTCGTCGGCGAAGCCGCGGCTGGCGCGACGCGACAACGGGGCGAGGTCGATCCGTGGCCAGTCCGCGGCCGCCGGGCGGTGGTCGAACAACGACGCGCGGGCGCCGCCGACGATGAGCAGCGGCGCGTCGCCGGCGCCGGCGGGCGACGCGGCAACGTGGTCGACGAAGTCGAGCGACGCGTCGTCGGCCCAATGCAGGTCGTCGAGCAGCAGCACCAGCGGCGCGCCGTGGCGCCGGCCCACGGCGCGCAGCGCAAGCAGCGCGGCGTCGAAGCCCCGTTGGCGGATCTGGCGCGCGTCGCCGGCGATGTGGGCGACGTGCGGGCTCGACGCGTAGTCGAGCCCGACGATCTGGCCGAGCACGTGCAGCGCGGCGGTCGCCTCGTCGTCGCCCGCCGTCGCGCCGTCGCTGCGTTCGCCGAAGTCGCTGCCGTCGGCCGTTTCGAGCAACGGCCGCATCGCCGCTTCGAACCGCTGCCGCGCTTGCGCCGGCGGGTCGTCGTCGGCAATCGCCAGCCGGGCGACGAACAGCTCGCGCAACAGCGACTGCGGCTGCACGCGGCTGGCCGGCGTGGCGCGCGCCGACCAGACCACCGCGGCGTCGCCGCGCGCGGCGAGCGCGCGCTGGAACTCGGCCAGCAGCCGGCTCTTGCCGAGCCCGGCGTCGGCGACGACGAGGCGGCGTTCGAGGGCCGCACCGGGCCGTGCGATCGCGGCGTACGCGGCGTGCAGCGCTTCGAGCTCGGCGTCGCGGCCGACCATCCGCGTCGCCACGCCGTCGATGCCGCGCCCCGCGCCGCGCTGCGAACGCGGCCGTTCGCGCCGCACGAGCCAGCTCGCCGCCGGCTCGTCGAAACCTTTCACCGCCAGCGGCGGCTGCGGCTCGACGTCGAACAGCCCGCGCACTTGTGCGTGCGTCGCCTGGCTGATGCGCAGGCCGCCGGGCGGCGCGGCCTGCTCCATCCGTGCCGCGAGGTGCACCGCGCGGCCGCGGATCGTGCCGTCGTCGTCGACGCCGCCGCCGAGCAGCACGCCGCCGGTGTGCGCGCCGATCCGCACGTCGAGCCCGGCGTGGCCGTGCGCGGCCTGCACTTCGGCGCTGGCGACGCGGCCGAGCGCGAGCAGCGCCAGCCCGCAGCGCACCGCGCGCTCGGCGTCGTCCTCGGCGGCGGCGTCGACGCCGAACGCGGCGAGCAGGCCGTCGCCGGCGTACTGCAGCACGCGGCCGCCGTGCGCGGCGACGATCGCGGTCGCGCGTTCGAGCAGGCCGTCGAGCACCGCGCTCAACGCTTCGGGGTCGAGCCGCTCGGCGAGCGGGGTCGAGCCGACGACGTCGAGGAAGACGATCGTCACCTGGCGCAGCGTCGGGTCGTCGGCCGGCAGCGTCGCGACCCGCGCCGCAAGCGGCCCGATCGCGGCGTCGACGACAGCGTCGCCGAGCAGCGCACGCTGGGCCTGCAGACCGGCGATCGTGGCTTCGAGCTGCTGGCGTTCGGTCGGCATTGCGGGCGCAGCATAGCGAGGCGATGGGCCCGTACACTCGCGCCGCCCGTCCGGTGGCGCGAGCCGCCGCGCGCCATGTCCGATTCCAGCCCGCACCACCGCTACCTCGACGCGCTGCTGACGCGCCACCTGCGCGCGCTGCTCGGCGACGCCGAAACCGAGACGGTCGATCTGCTGCGCCGCCACCTGCGCTGGGTCGCGCTGTCCGGCGGCGCGACGCTGATGCGCCAGGGCGACCCGGGCGACGCGCTGTACCTGCTCGTCAGCGGCCGGCTGCGCACCTACATCACCGACGACGACGGCACGACGCGGCTGGTGCGCGAGATCGGCCGCGGCGAGGTCGTCGGCGAGATGAGCCTGTACACCGACGCGCCGCGGTCGGCGACGCTGGTCGCGATCCGCGACAGCGTGCTCGCGCGGCTCGACAAGGCCGACTTCGCGCGGCTGCTCGACGCCAGCGGCCAGGTGTCGATGGCGCTGACGCGGCAGATCATCCAGCGCATGCAGACCGAGCGCCAGCGCCGCGACGTCGACCGGCCGGCGACGGTCGGGCTGATCGCGGTCACCGCCGGCGTCGACGTCGCGGCGCACGCCGCGGCGATCGCCACCGAGCTCGGCCGCGTCGGCCGCGTCGCGGTCGTCGATGCGGCGCGGATCGCGCGCGACGCCGCGGCGGCCGACGGTCGCGACGACGAGGCCGCAGAAGACGCAGACGCCGACACCGACGAAGACGCGCAGCGCGTCGCGGTGCAGCTCGACGCGATCGAGGCCGAGCACGACTTCGTGCTGCTGATCGCCGACGCCGAGGCGACGCCGTGGACGCGGCGCTGCAGCCGTCACTGCGACGAGCTGTACCTGTTCGCCGACGCCGACGCGCCGCCGGTGCTGCACGCGATCGAGGAAGACTGCCTGTTGCGCCGCCCGCCGCGCACCGACGCTGCCGAGATCCTGGTGCTGCTGCACCCCGCCGACCGGCGGTCGCCGCGCGGCACCGACGCGTGGCTCGCGCGCCGGCCGGTTGCCGGCCACCTGCACCTGCGGCGCGGCGAGCCGCGCGACGTCGCGCGGCTGGCGCGCCACGTGTCGCGCACCGGGGTCGGGCTGGTGTTCGCCGGCGGCGGCGCGCGGGGCCTCGCCCACCTCGGCGTGTGGCGCGCGCTCGTCGAGCGCGGCATCGACGTCGACGCCGTCGGCGGCACGAGCATCGGCGCGGTGATGGCCGCCTACGTCGCCACCGACCGCGACCCGGCGGGCGTCGTCGCCGGCGCGCGGCGCGTCTTCACCGCCAACCCGACCGGCGACTACACGTGGCTGCCGCTGGTGTCGCTGATCCGCGGCCGGCGGCTCGCCGCCGCGGTCGCCGCCGCGGTGCGCGAGTCGACCGGCTTCGACGCGCGCATCGAAGACCTGTGGAAGCCGTACTTCTGCGTCGCGACCAACTACTCGCGCGCCGGCGAGCACGTTTTCGACCGCGGGCCGCTGCAGACCGCGGTGCTGGCGAGCACGGCGATCCCCGGCGCGCTGCCGCCGCTGGTCGTCGACGGCGAGCTGCTGTGCGACGGCGGCACGTTCAACAACTTTCCGGTCGACGTGATGCGCCGCGTGCGCGGCGTCGGCCGCGTCGTCGGCGTCGACCTCGACCCGGCGCGGATCCGCCGCATCCCGCACGCCGACGTTCCCGGGCCGTGGGCGCTGCTGCGCGACCGGCTGCGGCCGCGCGCCGCGCGGCGCTACAAGCTGCCGTCGCTGGCGGCGTACCTGATGAACGTCACGGTGCTGTTCAGCACGTCGCGCCAGCGCGCGTCGCGGCGCCTCACCGACCTGTACTTCAACCCGCCGCTGGCGCGCGTCGGCATGCTCGAATGGAAGCGCTTCGACGAGATCGTCGACCAGGGCTACCGCCACGCCTGCGAAGTGCTCGACGGCGCCGCGGCCAGTGCGGGCGCCGCGGGCGCCGCGGGCGCTGCAGGCGGTGTGGGCGGTGCGGCCGGTGCCGCGGCCGCGCCGGGCGACGCGGCTGCGGCCGCAGCGGTCGCCGGCGCCGCGCCGCTCGCCGAGGCCGCGCGGTGACCGCCGACGGCGGCGACTGGCGGGCCCGCGTCGCCGGCTGGTGGCAGGCGGCGAAAGGCGCGGTCGGCGGCGGTCCGGACGCCGACGGCAATGCGGCGGCATCGACACCGGCGGTCGCCGTCGCGTTGCGCCCGTGGTCGGCGAAGGTCGCCACCGCCGCCGACGCGGTGGCCGCGGTGCGCCCCGGCGACCACGTTTTCGTCGGCAGCGCCTGCGCGACGCCGCGCACGCTGCTCGCCGCGCTGCAGGCGCGCCGGCCGCTGCCCGACGGCGTCGAGCTGCTGCACTTCCTGACCGACGGCGCGGTCGGCGGCGATGCCGCGGCCACCGCGGACGGCACGCCGAGGCTCCACCACCGCACGTTCTTCGTCGGCCAGGACATGCGAGAGGCGGTCGCCGCGGCGCGCGCCGACTACGTGCCGATCTCGCTGGCGCGCGTGCCCGAGCTAATCGCCATTCGGCGCATCCGCGTCGACGTCGCCTTCGTCCAGGTCTCGCCACCCGACGCCTTCGGCTGGTGCAGCCTCGGCATCTCGGTCGACATTGCGCCGGCAGCGCTGGCGCGCGCGCGGGTGGTCGTCGCCGAGGTCGTGCCGACGATGCCGCGGACGATGGGCAGCTCGATGGTGCACGTCGACCGCATCGACCACCTGGTGCCGGTGGACTCGCCGCTGATCGAGTACCAGCACCCGGCGCAGCCGACGCCGGTGGTCGAGCGCATCGCGCGCTACGTGTCGAGCATCGTCGACGACGGCTCGACGCTGCAGATCGGCCTCGGCCGCTACACGCACGAGGCCCTGAAGCACCTCGCCGACCGGCGCGACCTCGGCATCCATTCCGACGTCGTCACCGACGCGGTGCTGCCGCTGCTCGAGCGCGGCGTCGTCACCGGCGGCGCCAAGACGCGCGAGCCGGGGCGCATCGTCGCGAGCTTCGCGATGGGGTCGCAACGGCTGTACGACCTGCTCGACGGCAACCCGCTGTTCTCGCTGCAGCCGATCGACGCGGTTTGCGACGCGGCGACGATCGCCGCGCAGCACCGCATGGTGTCGGTGACGCAGGCGTTCGCCGTCGACCTCACCGGCCAGGTCTGCGCCGACCAGTTCGAGGGCCGCTTCTACGGCGGCGTCGCGTGCCAGGCCGAGTTCCTGCAAGGCGCGGCGCGGTCGCCCGGCGGCAAGGCGATCGTCTGCCTCGCATCGACCGACGACGCCGGCGCGTCGCGCATCCGCGGCGCGCTCGGCGAAGGCGAGGGCGTGACGGTCGCGCGCCACGACGTCCACTACGTCGTCACCGAATACGGCGTCGCCTACCTGTTCGGCCGGTCGATCCGCGAGCGGGCGATCGCGCTGATCCAGATCGCCCACCCCGATGCTCGCGCGGCACTGCTCGACGCGGCCAAGGCGCGCGGCTACGTGCCGGCCGACCAGGCGCTGCGCAACCTGCGCGCCTATGCGGTCGACGACGAACGCCCGCTGGCGCTGGCCGACGGCCGCTCGCTGCTGCTTCGCCCGGCGGTCGCCGCCGACGGCGACGCGGTGCGCGAGCTGTTCCACCGCCTGCCCGAGGCCGACGTCTACACGCGCTTCTTCGGCCGCATCCGCGGGCTGTCGGCGGCCGACGTGCAGCGGCTGTGCAACGTCGACGACGCCGGCGAAGTCGCGCTGGTTGCGGTCGCCGGCACGCGCGAGCAGCCGCGGCTCGTCGGCCACGCGTTGTACGTGCTCGACCCGTCGACCAACCTCGCCGAGACG